>NZ_KE992649.1:0-75589 GCF_000466465.2 Clostridium sp. KLE 1755 | reverse complement strand
ATTTAAGCTTAATCAGCAGGCACTAATTATTTACGGGAAATTAGAGAAAAATATAAAAAGTACAGTCTCCGTGAATATAGAAAACCACTTTTTGCACTATAAACAGATACCCTTTTTCGTTTATGATGATTTTGGAAGGAAGAGCCAGACTCATAAATGAAGGAGGGTAATTTTTTATGGGGGTATCAGACAGAAACAAAAAAATAAAGCTTAAAAGGAGGGGAAAGAATAAGATTAATTGGGAACTTTTATCCATGAATGTTCCAACACTGCTATTGATTTTCATTTTCTGCTATCTGCCCATGGGAGGACTGATTCTTGCATTTAAGGATTTCCGGTATGATTTGGGTATTTGGGGGAGCAAATGGGTAGGGCTGGATAATTTCAGATTCCTTTTTGAATCTGCGGATGCATGGAGAATCACCCGTAATACCATAGGAATGAATTTCATCTTTATTGTAACAGGGACTGTATTTGCGATACTGCTGGGGATATTTTTAAACGAGGTATCCCGCAGGAGCGTAAAGGTCTATCAGACGGTAATGTTTGTTCCTTATTATTTGTCATGGATTGTTGTAGGTTATATTTTTATTACCCTCTTTGATATGGACCTTGGGATTACCAATCAAATTATTAAGCTATTTGGCGGTGATCCGATCATGTGGTACAATGAGCCGTCTTACTGGCCGTTCTTGCTTACGATTGCAAACCTGTGGAAGACAGGGGGATATATGGCGGTTATCTATTATACTTCAATTCTGAGTATTGATCAGGAATATTATGATGCGGCAAAGGTTGACGGTGCTTCCAGGCTGCAACAGATATGGTATATTACGCTTCCTGCAATTAAGCCTACGATCATTATGCTGACACTGATTTCACTGGGGGGGATAATAAGGGCCGATTTTGGTATGTTTTTCTTCCTTCCAAATGAATCGGGCGCTTTATTTCCAACTACAGATGTAATTGATACCTATGTATTCCGGACCCTGCGTAAAATCGGAGATATTAACATGAGCTCGGCAGCCAGTTTTTATCAGTCAATTGTAGGATTTGTGCTGGTGGTGGTTTCCAATGGGGTTATCAGACGAATAGACAGGGAAAGCGCAATTTACTGATAATAATGGAGGGGCATATGAAAAAATACAGTTTTTTGGACGTGGTGATACATTTTATATTTATTGTATTTTGCATTATGTGTATTGTACCGTTTGTAATCGTAATTGCCACGTCTTTTTCCACGGAGGCAGAAGTAGTAACAAAGGGCTATGCATTGTTTCCAAGAAAATTTACAACGGATGCATATGATTATTTGTTCCGGGATTTAAGTGTTATGCTCAGGGCATATGCCGTTACTATCCTGACAACAGTCGGAGGGACACTGGCAGGAGTTTTGTTTATGGCAGCTACTGCTTATACATTATCCCGTAAAGATTTCAAGCAAAGAGGAACAATTGGTTTTTTTATTTATTTTACAATGATGTTTAACGGAGGAATGGTTGCCACATATATCTTGATTACAAATTACCTGCATTTGAATAATACAATCTGGGTACAGGTATTGCCCACACTTATTTCGCCTTATTATCTCTTTATTCTGCGCAGATTTATGTCGGATATTCCTGTTTCGATTATTGAATCTGCCAAGATAGACGGGGCGGGGGAGTATACGGTATTTTTCAAATTGGTAATTCCGCTGGCTAAATCGGGTATTGCGGCAGTATCGCTGCTGGTGGCGCTTACTTACTGGAACAGCTGGTGGCCCAGTCTGATGTATGTGGATGATGCGGATTTGGGAACGCTTCAGTACTTGCTCTACCGTATCATATCGAATGCACAGGCGCTTTCGGATCCCAGTAAGAATATGTTTTTATCCGGAGTAACGATTCCCACCTATTCAGTAAGGATGGCAGCCTGTGTAATGGCGGTGGGACCGATCATTGTGCTGTTCCCGTTCTTCCAGAAGCATTTTGTTAAGGGAATGACTGTAGGGGCGGTGAAAGGTTAGGTTCGCCTGTATGGTATTACAAAGCAGTATAGAAACAAAACAAACGAGATTGGGAGGTATGGTAAATGAAGAAAAAATGGGGTAAAAGAATAGTTGGTTTGGGTATGGCAGCAGTATTGCTTGTTGGTTCTCTGGCCGGGTGCGGTAAGGAGCCTGCCAGTGTGGACGGCGGCAGTACACAGACAGCAGCAGGGACAACAGTGGAGCCGGAAGAGCAGGGCTCCACGGAAGGAGCTGTACAGGAGAGTACACAGGCGGAGCTGGAACCTGTAACCCTGACCTGGTATGCTATCGGCAACGGGCCGGATCCGGATCATGAGAAGGTCATGGCGGAAGTAAATAAAATATTGCAGGAAAAGCTGAATGTTACATTAGAATGGACTATTTTCGACTGGGGTTCTTATGAGGATAAGATGAGGGTCAAGATAGCCAGCGGTGAAGAATTTGATATGTGTTATACCAGCGCAGGCTGGGTGGTAAAATATGCGGAAAATGTTGCAAAGGGAGCCTTTTTGCCGCTGACGGATCTTCTGCCTGAATATGCTCCTGAATATTATAAGGGAATTGACCAGAAATATTGGGATGTTACCAAGATTAACGGCGATATTTACGGAGCCATAAACTATCAGACTTTAGTTGAGCAAAGGGGGCTTGTATTCCAGAAGGATTTGCTGGATAAATACGGTTTTGATTGTACCAAGGTAAAGACTCCGAAGGATCTGGAACCTTTCCTGGAGCAGATCAGGGATAATGAACCAGGTATTACGCCGGTTGATTTCCACAAGAGCTATGAGTGGCCTATGGAATTTATGTCAGGGGCACAGGATGTAAGCGGATATGTGGATTTCCTTTATGAACCTCTGATAACCGTACCCTTTGGCATGGAAGATTATAAGATAGGTGATGCCTTGAAGGTATCGGATGTGGCTAGGAAGGCTTTTGAACAGACACATGAGTGGTATAAGGCAGGCTTTATTAAGAAAGATGCTGCAAGTGTGCAGGATACAACGGCAGATGTTAAGGCGGGAAAATACGCAGTATGGGCATGCCCCTATAAACCTGGCGTAGAAGCGGAGAATCAAAGCTTATATGATTTTCCTGTAGTAACGATTCCTGTTACGGAACCTACGGTACGTACCAGGTCCGTGCTTTCCGGTATGACAGCAATTAGCCGTACCTCGAAAAATCCGGAGCGTTGCATGATGGTACTGGAAGAATTATGGAAAAATAAGGATTTATATAATCTTATGGCGTTTGGCATTGAAGGAGTGCATTATAATAAGGTTTCCGATAATTCTATAGAACAGATAGCAGATTCAGGATATGCGCCCGGTATCTCCTGGGAGCTGGTGAACCAGTTTAATGCTTATTATCTCCCCGGGCAGGAAGAGGGAACCTGGGAAGCGACCATGGAAAATAATGAGGCGGCTGTTTCCAGCCCCATCGCCGGATTTTCATTTGATGTGGAACCTGTAAAAACTATAATAGCCAATATAAATTCCGTTTATGAAGAGATGTACTATGGGCTGTATACAGGGATGCTCGATCCAGAGACTGCAATACCGCAGTATGAGGAAAAGCTGAAGACAGCGGATCCGAATGGCGAACTGACGAAAGAGGCACAAAAGCAGCTGGATGCATGGGCTAAAGTAAACGGTGCAAAATAAAACTTATATGTTTTATTGTCTTAAAAAAGGTGATGCCAGGGCAGATAAACCCTTCTTGTATTAACCCACTGTAACAAGAGCTGGCAAAGGATAGATGTTATTTGTCCTGGCACAGTGAAACACCGGATTTACAATGCATGATACGGGAAATATATTTTGGGATTTAGAACCAATATATATTTCCCTTTTTATTCCCGCGAGCAACGAGTCAAGTAGCCATGCTTGCATGGATATTTGATTTACTATAAATCCGAAGATTGCATAATGAGATAAAAATTATAAAGATAAAAAAGGGGATTTTATCGTATATGACAATAAAAAAGCAGTTAATATCTACAATTATTTCAGCTACATTAATTCCTATGCTCATTATGCCCTGGCTGGGATATCTGTATATCGGGAATACCGTGAAGGAGCAGCTTCTGCTTCAGGGTAAAAGACAATTAGAAGAAAGCAGCAGAAATTTAGAAGAAATCATGGATGATGTATTGATGATATCTAATGTGGTATCCACAGATGAATATATGACAGGCGTTGTCCGTAAAACGGATGGGGATATGGGAGAACGAAAAGAAGTAATTAAGAGGCTGGAGGACTATAATGCAGTATATTTGTACCGTTATAATGCGGCTATGATTATATATGATTCTGATGGTAAAGTGTACAGTACATTAGGAGCCGGACAAAGTGAAAATGCGGAATTCCGCATAAAGTGGAAAGAGGATACCATAGCAAAGGATGGATATTTTTTATGGAAGACATTTCCCGGACGTTCTGAGGAAGAACCCATCCTGGGAATGTCCAGAAATCTCTTTGATAAGAATGGTATAAGAATTGGCGTACTTTGCATTGAGATATATCAGGATCTTTATATGGGAAAGCTTTTGCGTCATGATAGTGAATTAATGCATACGGAACGATATCTTGTGGATGAAAGCGGAAAATTTGTGCTATCTTATGCGAATGATAAAGGACAGACGCGGTTTACAGAAGAAATATATGCGGGCCAGATCAAGAAAGCCCGGACAAATAAAGGAAGCAATGAGATATTGATTGGTTCAGAACGGTATATTTTTCTTCAGGATTCTGTTGAAAAAACAGGTTGGAAAATGGTTCAGATAGTACCATATAATGAAATATATGCAAAATTAATTTACTACCGTAATTTTAACTATATAAGTAATGTGCTCTGTCTTTTACTGCTGATACTGACAGGCAGCTATATGTTTAGCAGAATCGGAACATCACTTACGCGGCTGGGAGAAGCAATGGAACAGGTCCGGAAGGGAGATTTTATTAATCTTGAAAATCATGAAAAAAATAAAGAAATACATAAGATTTACGATGATTTTAATAATATGAGCACGCGGCTGAGAAAATTGTTTGATGAAAACCTGAGGATAACGAAGGAAAAAGAGGAAGGCCGTCTTCTGGCACTTCAAACGCAGATCCAGCCGCATTTTTTATTTAATACATTAAACGGAATTAAATGGTTGTGTATAATTGAATCGGCTCCGACTGCAGAGAGAATGATTGAATCATTGGGACATATTCTGGAATATTCACTCGGAAAAGCGAAGGATTGTATTACTCTTGAAGAAGAGATTGTGTGTCTGAAGCATTATATAGAACTTCAGAAAATGAGATATGGAAATATTTTTGATGTTATATATCAGATAGATGAGCAGATGAATAACCTGGAAGTTCCCGTGTTGATTTTGCAGCCTTTGGTAGAGAATAGTATTATACATGGGGTGCGTGAAAAGAAAGAGCGGGGAAGCATTCTGGTTAGTGCAAAGATGGAAGGAATTCAGGCAGTGCTGGCTGTAGAGGATAACGGGGAGGGAATGAGTAATGAGAGAATTTCTGAGATTCTTAAGAAAACCCATACAGAGCGTAGTATCGGAGTAGCTAATGTAAAAGAGAGAATTGAACTATATTATAAGGATAGTAAATTTGAGATATCGTCTCAGCCAGGGAAAGGAACAAGGATACGGATGATATTGGGGAAAAGGAGGGAGCAGAGTGAAAATAGTAATTGCTGATGATGAGATTTTGGTTCGCAAGGGAATCAGTATGAGCATCGCGTGGAAGGAATTGGACATTGATGAGGTTTTTGAGGCTGCAGATGGTCAACAGGCTTTGGAAATCATATCTAAAAATCCTATTGATATATTGCTGACAGATATTAAAATGCCCAGGATGGATGGGCTGGAATTGTTGAAAAAGGTCAGAGTAATAAGTCCTGATACTGTAAATATTGTGTTGAGTTGTGTAAATGATATGGAGTGTGTACGGGAAGCAATGAAGTTTAATAAAGCTGTGGATTATATTCCGAAGCTGACTATGAACACAGACGAATTACAGTCTGTTATTCGTCGTGCAACCGCTTATGTTAAGGGAACCCGGGAAGAACTGGGAAAGCAGGAGGAAAAGCTTCCGCTTTTCTTTGGAGCAGAATACGAAACCAGGTTACGCCGTACTCTGGAGTATGGAACAGATAAGGAATTAGAGGATTTACTTGAGAAAATTTATGAGTCCTCCATGATTTTGGAAAAGTGCTGGCGGGAAAGCAGTGAATGGGAAGAAATCATTGGGGTGTTTGCAAGTGTAGGAAAGAAGTATGGAATTTATGAAAAGGATTATCTGACAGAAAAAACGATACGGGCATTAAAGGAAGCTTCTGCCAGGGAAGCTTTTGAAAAAGTAATATCTCAGGAAGCTTTATGGATGCATGAGAGGATTGAGGAAGAAAAAAGGAAAAGTTATGATGCCGGAATACGCGCATCTCTGGAATATATTAACAGGAATTACAGAAATAATGTGAAATTAGGTGAGGTAGCAGAGTATATTGGAATGAGTGAATCCTATTTTTCCAGATATTTTAAAAAAGTAATGGGAGAGGGATTCAGTGAATATTTGAATAAGGTCAGGGTAGAAAAAGCAAAAGAGGTTCTCCAGGACAAAAAGATAACAATGCAGGAGGTGGCGGAATTAGTTGGTTATTCCAACTCGGCATATTTTACACAGATATTTAAGAATCTTACCGGAATATCTCCTAAAATGTATCAGAAACAATTTTTTATGTCAGGATTGAAATAATAATTGCATATGACAGGTGAAAAAGCTCTTCGAACCAATGAATGGTTTGGGGAGCTTTTGTTGTCAGAGTTGCCAATATACCTGCTGTATTATATAGGAGTGAGCAGACTCAAAAACAGAAAGAACAAAATATTAATGAAATGCGACAAAATATATGAATCTATCAGAAAAGGAAAATAATTAATAAATGCAGACAATTTATTAGCTACTGCAAAATGAGGAGAGTATATATAATGAAATCACCAAAAGAAAGAGAAGGGAGAAAGTGTAATGAAAAAAAGAGTAATAAGTTTGCTATTGGCAGGAATGCTTGCAGTAACAGGGCTGGTTGGCTGTGCATCGTCAGAAGAACCATCGGCACAGGAACCATCAGCAGCTGCTCAGGTAAATGTAGAGGAAACCAAAGAAACTGAGCCAACTCCTTCGGCTGAACCTAAGAAACTTGTTATCTGGGGCGGTGTTCCGGGAGAAGATGGTCCGGATGCTTTAGTAGATGAATGGAACAGTCTGCATCCGGAAGCACCTGCAGAATATGTAAGATTTGTTAATGATGACACAGGTAATACAAAACTTGATACTGCACTGCTGTCAGGAGAACAAATTGACGTATTCTTCACATATTCACCGGCAATTATGTCACAGCGTGCAACCAGCGGAATGCTGGAGGATCTTGGCGCTTTTGACAAAGAAGGATTTATCGACAATAACATTAAAGGCGGTAAGGAGTCATTTGCAAAGGTAGATGGAAAAGTTTACGGAATACCTACTGTAACAGAACCTATCGGAATTATGATTAACAAAGATATGCTGGAGGCAAAGAATATTACAATTCCTGAAAACTGGACAATGAGTGAATTCGAAGAGGTTGCAAGACAACTTACCGATGAAGTAGATGGAAAGAAAATATATGGGTGCAATATTTACTATGCAGGTGAGCCTCTGATGATTCCGGAAACAATTCTTGGCGGAGATGCATTTTATAAATCTGATTCCGAGACAAATTTTGATGCACCTGAATTCCGTGTTAACACACAATTCAAATCGATGATGGATGAAGGAATTGCAATGCCATATGAAGAGGTATTTGCAAGAAAGCTTGATACATATTCTCAGTCTGCATTCCTCGCCGGTGAAATCGCTATGATGCCATTTTCCGCATGGATGCTCAGATATGTAAATGACCTGGAAAATTTCCCGCATGATTTCGTTACCACATTTGCTCCACTGCCGAGTACAGATGATGGAAAAGCAAACCCATATCAGTCTGAAAACAACAACTTCCTCTGTATGAACAGCCAGAGTGAAAACAAAGAGGCGGCATGGGAATTTATTAAATTCTGGATTACTGATGGTTCCAAGCATATCGGTAAAATGCCGGCATGGGCAGACGCAGATGAAGAAGCTATTGTAGCAAAGATTCTTGGTGAAAATCCGGAAGAAAGATTTGATGTGGAATCATACAAGAAAGTTATGCTTAGAGACGATTTCAAATACATTATTGTTACAAAGACAACTGCTATTGCGGAAATTACACAGATATATAAAGAGGAGAGCCAGAATTACTTCCTTGGTGTAATAGATGAGGAAACATATTATAAGAACCTGACGGAGCGGTCAGCCGAAGCAATTAAATCGGCACAGTAGCAGTATGTATGGCTGCATGACCAGGCAGTTTTCTGGTCATGCAGCTATTTTTGAGGAAATAAATATATGAGAAAGAAGAAAAAGAAAATCAACATTGTGCCATATCTATTTATTGCCCCTAATTTTATAGGATTTTTGGTTTTTATATTAATTCCTGTTTTAGCATCACTGATAGTTTCATTTACGGATTTTAATATTTATAAGGGATTTGCCGGGACCCAATTTGTAGGCCTGAAAAATTTTGCTGATATGTTCAGGGATAAGTGGTTTCAAGCAGCGTTGACCAATAATGTGATATACACATTGGTGACAATTCCCGTACTTTTGGGAGGCAGTATTTTACTCGCCAATATTTTAAATGATAAAGTATATTGTAAGACTGCAATTCGGGTTATGGTATTTGTGCCTTATATTTCAAGTGTTGTTGCAATTTCTGCAATCTGGATGCTGATTTTGAACCCATCCCAGGGTATCCTGAATAATTTACTTCGTAATATTGGATTTACAGACCCGCCAGGATGGCTGGGTGATCCCCATTGGGCGCTTCCTGCAGTAATAATGATAGGAATCTGGATGGGACTGGGGTATAATACTATTATTTATATGTCGGGCCTCCAGTCGGTGTCCAAGGATTTGTATGAAGCCGCCCGGATAGACGGTGCATCTTCTGCACAGATGTTCTTCTATGTAACAGTCCCCATGCTGAGAAACACTACTTTTTTCTTATTAATTACGAATATTATCAGTTCCTTCCAGGTGTTCGGACAGATTAATATTATGACAGACGGAGGACCCGGAACATCAACAACGGTACTGGCACATTATATTTATCGCTCAGGTTTCCGATATAATAAAATGGGATATGCTTCTGCTATGGCGTGGTTTTTACTTATAATTATTTTCCTTGTCACAGTATTCCAGTGGAAAGTTCAGAGAAAGCATGAAGATGATATGTGAAGGAGACAAAATGAAAAGAAAACAAACAATAAAAAAAATTGTATTAACCATTTTGGTATTCCTATTTGCATTATTGATTTTGTTTCCGTTTATTTGGATGGTATTTTGCTCTTTTAAGCCATTGAATGAGATTCATGAATTCCCGCCAAAACTTATTTCAGAGAATATGTCTCTGAATAATTATAAAAAGGTGTTATTCCAAGGAGATCCTTCTTTCCTGACATATTTAAAGAATACTGTGATTACAACGGTATTGTCTGTAATAGGAACAGTCATTACATCATCGTTGGCGGGCTATGCATTTGCAAAAATGGAGTTTAAATTCAGAGATCAGTTGTTCATGCTATATCTGGTAACCATGATGGTTCCTTTTCAGGTGTTGATGGTACCGCAGTTTATCCTGTTCAAGAGTATGGGAATATTCAATACACTTTGGGCGTTGATTCTGCCAAGATTGTTTACGCCGCTGGGAACTTTCCTGATGAGGCAGTATTTTCTGGATGTGCCAAATGAAATTATTGAGGCAGGAAAAGTAGAAGGACTCGGAGAATTTTGTATTTTTCGGAAGTTGGTGCTTCCACTTGCTAAACCGGCAGTTTCAACAGTAGTCATTTTGAACTTTGTATGGAGATGGAATGATTACGAAGCACCGCTGATTTTTCTTACAAAAGATGAATTATACACATTGACGGTTGGGCTGACTAACTTTATTGATGATGCAGGATTTGCACAGGATAACCTGATTATGGCCGCTTCTACGATAGCATTGATCCCCATTATTTTAGTATTTATTGCGGGCCAGAAATATTTTATTGAAGGTCTTACCAGTGGAAGTGTAAAAGGATAAGATAGCCCCTCCGCAGAGCAGGCATTTTGGGGGTACAGTGTTTCCAACATGGCTGTTTTGTCATAAAATGGGGGGGCATCTCAGGCAGATGTAAAGGAGCCGCCGGGGATGCTTAAGGCAGACGAAAAAAATTAATTGGAAAATCGGCAACAAAACCGGAGTAAAGATTGAAAATTAACAGGGATAGGGGGGAACACACAAAAATGATTAGAAAAAGCGAAAAAGAAGGATTTATGATAAAGGAGCATGAAGCAGACTTATGTGTAGTGGGCGGGGGACTTGCAGGGATGTGCGCTGCGATCTCTGCGGCAAGACGGGGAATAAAGGTCGTACTGATGCATGATAGGCCGGTACTTGGGGGGAACGCATCCAGTGAAATACGGATGTGGATTCGCGGAGCAAATGGAGAGGATGTAAGAGAAACAGGGTTGGTGGAGGAGATTGCCCTGGAAAACTGTTATCGGAATCCGAACATGAATTTTTCTATCTGGGACAGCGTACTTTATGAAAAAGTAAAGCAGGAAGAGAACCTTGAGCTTCTTCTGAACTGCTCCTGCCTGGATGCACAGATGGAGGGGAAACATATCTGTTCCGTAACCGGATGGCAGCTTACCACACAGATGTTTCATCGTGTACATGCAGGAATTTTTGCGGACTGTTCCGGGGACAGTATTTTGGCACCGCTTACTGGAGCCTCCTGGCGGATGGGCAGAGAAAGCAGGGAGGAGTTCGGAGAGGATATAGCGCCCCAAATAGAGGATTCCTGTACTATGGGACTTTCCTGTCTCATGCAGGCCAGACAGACAAACAGGCCGGTCAGGTTTATTGCACCTAAATGGGCATATCATTATACAAAGGAAGATTTTCCATATCGCATGGAGCTGGATTCACCGGATAAATGGAGGGAGGATAATTTCTGGTGGATGGAAATCGGCGGAACGCAGGATACGATACACGATACGGAAGAGCTGCGTGATGAATTGCTCCGGATTGCCTATGGCGTATGGGATTTTATTAAAAACAGCGGAGTGTTGAATGCAAAGCATTGGGATTTAGAATGGATGGGATTTTTGCCGGGGAAAAGAGAAAGCAGAAGGTATGTGGGCGCACATATCCTGACGCAGAACGATGTTCGTCAGCAGGGGCGATTTGAGGATTTGATCGGATATGGCGGATGGACGATGGATGACCATGATCCCAGAGGTTTTCAGACCAGGGAAAAACCAAATATTTTCCATGCTGCACCATCCCCTTATGGAATTCCTTATCGCTGCCTGTATTCTGCAAATATTGATAATCTCATGTTTGCAGGACGCAATATCAGCGCTACCCACACCGCTAATTCCAGCACCCGTGTGATGGCAACCTGCGGTGTGCTGGGCCAGGCAGTTGGAACTGCTGCAGCGTTGGCTGTGCAAAAGGGAGTTCGGCCCGGACAGATTTATCCGAAATATATTTCTGTGCTGCAACAGGAACTGATAGAAGATGGCTGTTACCTTCCCTGGCACCGGAGAGAATTTTTCCCCATTATGGAGGAGGCAGAGATTTCCTGCGGCGGACACAGTGTTCCGGTTCTGCTGGATGGAATGGAGCGCAGGGCAGACGGAGTGGATCATGCATGGGAAGGCCAGTTGGGCAGCGAACTGCTGCTTACACTGCCCGAACCGAGACAAGCAGGCAGTCTGAGAATTGTTTTTGACAGTGATTTAAAACGTGTTACCTGGGAAAACCAGAAGTGGTATGTGAAGAGATATCCGATGAAATGCAATACCTGTCTTGATGACAGCCCGATCAACGTACCTGGTACGATTGTGAGAGTCTATGAAGTCTGGGTGGATATGGGAAACGGACGCTGGGAAAAGGTCTGGGAGGAGAATGGAAATTATCAGCAGCAAAACCGTGTGCCTCTGAATAGGATGGTAAAGCAGCTAAAATTTATCCCCAAGGCTTCCTGGGGGAGCAAGACGGCCAGGGTGTATGCGTTGGAGCTGATAGAATAATAAAAACAGGAATCCGTCGGACTACAGCAGAGAAAAGTATATGATGAATTCTGCGCCTGTTCCGGAGGGGGAACTGGTTAGTAAAATACTGCTAAAAATGGAGGGAAAAATGAACAGACTTCAATTTACTTTAAACTCGGAAAGCCGTCTGTTGCTTCAGGCGGACTGGGAGGGCAGTAGCTGTGACTTGTCACTGCATAATCCCACCGGGGAGCCTGTAACGGCAGGCGAAATTACCGTATACAGCGGCAGAATGATGTTTCAGTCCGATACGCCCTGTTATGGGGAAGGCTACAGTAAGCTGGCACAGTATAAGGGAACCGTGGGCGATTTTACCATGTTTGGAAAACACGGTGATCATGAGCACTATAGACTTCCTGTGAAGGAGGGATGGAACCAGTGCTACAATATGCTCCTTTTTACTCCGGCGGTTGGGGAGGCGCTGCTTCTGGGATTTGCTTCCTGCCATCGATTTGGCGGGATTTTCAGATTTAATAAGGAACAGCTGCATATCCTTTTGAATTGTGAAGACATCGTATTGCAGCCGGGGGAAACCATTGCGTTGGAGCAGTTTTTTATGGAAAGCGGCGATAAGAACAAGGTGTTGGAGGCCTTTGGCGAAGCGATCTGTAAGAACCATCCTATGCTGGAAATTAAAGAAATTCCCACAGGCTGGTGCTCCTGGCTTGTGTATGGGCCGAATATTACAGAACAAAATATCTGTGCTAATATGATGGCAATCAAAGAACGGGGACTGGCGTTAAAGTATATTCAGATTGATGATGGATATCAGCCCCATATGGGCGACTGGCTGTCTGTTACCGATAAGTTTAACGGCGGAATCAGGAAAATATGTGCAGTCATCAAAAAGGCAGGCTTTGAACCGGCGATTTGGGTTGCTCCCTTTATTGCAGAGGAAGGATCAAAGCTGTTTGGGGAGCATCCGGACTGGTTTGTAACGGATGGGGAAGGAAAGCCGCTTGCTTCCGACAGGGTGTCCTTCGGCGGCTGGAGATGCGGTCCCTGGTATATGCTGGACGGAACTCATCCTGGGGCAAGGGCATATCTGACTCATGTTTTCAGAGTGATGAAGGAAGAATGGGGAATCCGCTATTTCAAGCTGGATGCGAATATGTGGGGAGCGCTCCCCTTTGGTCGTCACCACGAGAAAAACAGAACCTGCATCGAGGCATACCGTATGGGCATGGAGGCGATTCTGGAGGGCGCTGGAAGAGACAGCTTTCTTTTGGGATGCAATGCGCCCATGTGGCCGTCCCTGGGTCTGGTTCACGGAATGAGAGTTACCAATGACAACAGCAGAAGCTATGAAAGATTTTACAGTCTGGCGCAGGAATGCTTTCACAGAAACTGGCAGCATAACCGACTCTGGATCAACGATCCGGATGCGTTTGTGCTGGAGAACCATGAAAAAGAGATGGTGGATCCTGCGGGCAGAAGAAGCCTTGTCAAAGGGAAGGTAACGGAGGATGAATTTCTCCTCTGTGCCGCCTATGTGCTGGCCTCAGGCGGCATGGCTCTGTCCGGGGATGATATCACGAAGCAGACAAGGGAGAACGATATCCGTACCAGTAAGCTGCTTCCTCCCACCGGTGTTGCAGCGCAGTTTGAGGATGAGGAATGCGAAGTGGGAAAGGCTGTGCTGTCAGAGGGCAGGGAGCTGCTGTTTTTCTTTAACTATGGAGAGGAAGAGAAGGATTATATGTTTCCAGTGAAAGAGGAATATCAGATCTCCGATTACTGGACGGAGGAAAGGCTGGAAGCATGCGGCGGAAGGCTTGTCCTGAAAAAGGTAAGACCTCATTCCGCCAGAGTTTTGGAGCTCGTCTGCCCCAATAAGCAGGAGCCTTTTAAATGTTAATCCCGGATAGGGGATATTTCATTTGTCGTATACCTCCAGCACTTCCATGATTTTATCCGTAACAATATTTTCCCCCGGAGATGCAAGGGGCGAAGAAAGCTTTTGATTTATAGGCTGAAAAACATAGCAAAAAAATGAACCTGAAACCACAGGAGATTTTGCGGATATCTGGAATATTTTGTGGAAAACCTGCTTTCCCTTGAGGAAGGACTGATGTCTTATTTTTCAGGCCACTTTTTATAGCTTTTGTGAAATTACAAATTTGCTCATTTATAGAACAGTAGAATACAATTAATAAAAGTGACGTTTGTGGCAAAAATATTTAGCGTGGCAGAGATATGGAAATAAAAGAGATGTGTAATTGGAGAGATTAATTAATCGAAAACACAATGGATTTGTTAAAATGATTACCGGTATTAGATAATGTGGGAGTTGTAGAATCCAGAGAACGAAATAAATACGGTAAGGAAGTAAGGAAACAGCTGGAAATTGATTTTATCGCCGCTATTTTACTTGGGAATTATATGATTCCTTCTAATAACGCATATACCGGCAAGTGTTCAGGTTCTCTTCATTACAACCGGGGGCTTATGAGGCTGCCATTACTGGAGAAGGCTCCTGTTATACCCGGGTCAGGGGTGTAGAGGAGCCGCTTTTTTGATATTTTGTGTTCTCCCCCCTGATTTCCTGCAAAGAATCATCATTCCTTTTAAAAATTGCCTTTGCTATACTGAATTTAACTGTCGGGAAGCATGCCCGGCGAAAAAGGAAGTATGCAAAGGAAGCATACGGATTGGGGGATATATATGAAAAACATGGATTGGTGGGAGCAGGCCAGATTCGGAATGTTTATTCATTTTGGAATCTATGCGGTAACGGAGGGCGCCTGGGAGGGCGAGGTAGTCCCCACACTGGTGGAATGGATGCAGTTCCGGAAGCAGATCCCGCTGGAACGGTATAAACAGCTGGCGGAGGGACTGACGCTGGAGAAATTTGACGCCAGGGAATACGCCCGGCTTGCCAAAGCAGCCGGAATGAAATATGTGTGTATTACCGCGAAGCATCATGACGGATTTGCCATGTATGACAGTACATACAGTGATTATAATGTCGTAAAAATGACGCCGTCCCACAGGGATGTAGTAAGGGAACTGGCGGAGGAAGTGCGCAGGGCCGGACTGAAAATGTGTGTGTACTACAGCCATGCCCTGGACTGGGAGGATCCTGACGCCTTTGGAAATACTTGGGATTATCCGGAGGCGGGTAAGGTATTCAGACAGTTTTTGGATGGAAAGTGCAAGGCTCAGCTGAAGGAGCTGCTTACGGAATATGGTGAAATAGGCATGGTATGGTTCGACATGCCCAGGGGGATGACTGTAGAGGAAAGCCGGGAAATTAAGGCATGGGTGGAAAAATTCCAGCCCGACTGCCTGGTGAGCGGAAGAATCCACATGGATCAGACAGTTGGGGATTATGGCTGTATGGGGGATAATGAGTTCCCCTCAGGCAGGCTGCCCGGACGTTGGGAAACTCCGGCTACCCTGAATAATAAATGGGGTTACAGCGCCTATGACCAGAACTGGAAAAGCCCGGAGGAGTTGCTGCGTCTGCTGATTGAGCTGTTGAGCAAGGGAATGAACTACCTGCTGAATATTGGGCCAAAGCCTGATGGTTCGATCCCGAAAGAAAGCGTGGAAATCCTGGAGGAAATGGGAAAATGGGTGAGCAGGAATGCGGAAGCTGTGTACGGCACACAGGCCACACCCTATGATTTTGATTTTCCCTGGGGAAGAATCTCCCGGAAGGGGAACAGGCTGTACCTGTATCTGTTTGAGCATATGGACAACCTGGCGCTTCCTGGCCTGGAAAATGAAGTGAAAAACGCTTATTTGATTCAGGAGAATGGAAAAGTGGAGGTACCCTTTACTGTAACGGAGGAGGATAACGGAAAACTGGTGCAGCTGCGGATTCCATCCTCCACTAATCCATGCTATGATGTAATAGGCGTGGAACTGGACGGAGAACCTGGCGTGAAGCAGGGGCTGTTCGAACTTCCTGACGGCCAGGTTTCCCTCTTTTCCCATATGGCGGCGCTTCATAAGCTGACGGACGGGGGCCATGAAAGCTCCCTGGAGGGACAGGAAGCCTCGGCCGCGGCGGAGAAGAACAATATTCTCCTGGATACGGAATTCTGTGTGGATCCCAACGGAAATATCCTGAATTGGTTTGATACAGAGAATTTTGTTTCCTGGAATTTCGAAATGAACCATACGGGAATATACGAAGTATATGTGCAGACCAGATCTGCAAAATACCAGCCCTGGGTGGGCGGGCATGAGGCAGAGGCCATATGCGGGGCGCAGAGGATAACGTCTGTGTTAGCTTGCGGAGAAAAGGTAACCAATGCCCACAGCCGTTATTTTGACGAGAAATTATCTCTTCTGGGAAGGCTGGAGCTCCAAAAGGGAAGGAATCATCTGGAGCTTCATCTGTGCAAATGTAATCCGGAAGAGAAGGCTGGTTTCCTTGTAACCAGGGTGCTCTTAAAAAGGACGGTAAAGGAACAGTAGGATACAGGGCCGCGATGGGGCGGATGAGGGGTACAGCCATATGTTCACGAAAAAGAATACTTATTACACATCAAGGAAGATTCTCATTTCCTATTTTGTTTTTCTGGTGGTTATTCCTTATATTCTGTTGAGTGTGGCGCAGGTTTTCTTTTATATCAACAGCATTAAGAGAGAAATGGTCAATCCCGGTAAGGAAATCGTGGAGCTGGTGAGCCGGTCGGTGGAAAAGCAGGTATATAATATCCAGAATTTTATGCTGACAATTGCTTCCAGCAATGAATATCGGGATCTGTTGATAAAAAGCAGTGTGGAGCAGTATGGCTTTGATCTGCATGAAAGCTATAAAAAAATGGGAGAGCTTATTACCTATAACACCATGTATAATTTGAATATCAGAGGCGTGGTGATTGTGAATGAGGAAAATAAGGTTCTGACTTATGGTGAGTCTGATTATCTGGATTTTGAAGAGGTGGACAATTCCTTTTGGTTTCATGAAACCGTGGAAGCGGGCGGCAGGCTCTGCTGGTTTACCAGGCAGGAAACGGAAGAAGGTACATCCCGGACAAGCCTGATAGCCGCCCGGAAAATCTATGATATCCAGACTCTGGAGGAAATGGGTGTACTCTATGTGGAGGTGTTGAATGATTTCTTCGATATGTCCGTGGGAGATGGGGAGCAGGAACTGATGTACCTTGCCGATGCTGCGGGGAAACCGTTGCTTACCCTGGTGCAGAATGATATTGCGCAGGACAGAGAGCTTCTGATGGAGCTGAACCGGAAGGTGATGGATGAGGGACGGAAGGAAAATGAACTCTGCAGGGTGGGGAATGAACTGTATTTTCCCGTAATATCTGAACAGAATGCACAGGGCTGGTATGTGGTGAAGATTATTCCTTCCAACCGGATAATCGCCAACATTGCCAAAAGCAGTATCCTGGGGGGCACCGTGCTGCTGTGCTGCTTCGCTTTTTTCCTGGCTATGTTCCTGGTTATTTACCGGAGGATTTCCAGGCCCCTGCAGTATCTGATCGGACTGGTGAACGAGATTAAGGCGGATCCGGAGACGGACATTGATTTGGGAAAATATCCCTGCTACGAGGCCATGCAGCTTAGTTCGGAAATTATCAATTTATCCAGGGAAAACGAGACGATCCATAATGAGCTGGAGGAAATTTCCGATGTGAAAACAAAGATAGAGCTGGACAAGCTCCAGGCGGAAATCAATCCCCATTTCATATTCAACACCCTGACGGCCCTTAAGTACATGGCACTTCAGAACCATCAGAAGGAGATTGGGGACATGATTACTGCCCTGGTGAAAATACTGCGCAGCACGGTGAACCGGGACGGCAGATTCATCACAGTGGCGGAGGAGCTGGATAATCTGAAGCAGTATATACATATCCAGAGTGTGCTGACAAAGGATAGAATCCGCTTCCTGGTGGAGGTGGATCCTGAAGTGATGGGATGCTATATGCCCAACTTCATTCTCCAGCCGCTTGTGGAGAACGCGGTAATACACGGGCTGAATCCCAGGGGCTGTGAGGGGACGGTGAGCATTGTCTTAAGGCAGCAGGAGGGAAGGATGCTCATAGAGATCACGGATGACGGCGTGGGCGTGGATCTGGAAAAAATCAGGACGGACAGCCCGGTGCATGTAAAGGGAAAGGGACTATCCAATATTGCCCTGCCCGGTGTGATTAAGAAGATAGAGCTGCTGTATGCAGGAGAGGGGAGCTTTTGTATCGCGCCTGTGGAAACAGGAGGGACGAGGGTGACTATTGTTTTGCCGATGAGGTTTGATAATTGGGAGATGGGATCAGATGATAAGGGTTATACTGGTGGATGATGAACCTTTCCTGCTACAAATGCTGGAGAGCTCCATCGCATGGGAACAATATGGCATGTCCATTATTGGGACCTTCTACAACGGAAAGCAGGCGCTGGAATATATCCGGGAGAACGAGGTGGATGCGGTTATTTGCGACATCATGATGCCGGTGATGGACGGCATGGCATTGCTGCGGGAATTAAAGCGCATGGACTATCCGGCGGAATTTGTGGTGCTCAGCGCTTATCGGGATTTTGAGCTGGTGAGGGATTTCTTCCGGGTGGGGATTTTTGACTATCTGACGAAAATCGATATAGATTCCCCACAGACAGCGGAGGTATTGTCCCGGCTGTCCCTGGAAATTAAAATGAAAAAAAGCGCCGGGAATACGGAGCAGCCCCTGGCTTCCCGTCTCCGGATGCTGTTGCAGGAGGCGGAGGGAAGGGAACAGGAGCGCGTCCGGCTGATGCTTTTGCGCATTGTAAACAAAAGCTATTTATCGGAATTTAATGCTTTTATCGGCCGCTTTTCCACGGAGAGAAAATACAATACCGGACAGGGGGAGGCCATATTTCTTTTTGCAGATCAGCAGGCATCCCAAAGGAAGATGGAGCAGATTGCAGATGAAATGAAACGGATGCCCTATCGTATTCTGGGAGGATCCAGCACGGCGGATTATCCGGAACGGATGGAGGTGCTTCTGGAGGAAGCGGAAAAGGCGGTGAACTATTCCTTCTATTCTGATGAACCAGTTATTTCCTATGTAGATATCCCGGCAAGGGAGAGTAATGTGCAGGCGTTGGAGCCGGTGGCCCTGGATATGTGCAGGCATTATATCAAAAACAATCTTTCCCAGGGTGACAGGAATAATGTCAGGGATAAGATCCTGGATGTCCTGGAGGCGTACCGTAAGTGGAATATGCCCTATTCCGAATTAAAGGAGGGGATCAGGGAGCTTCTGCTCTATCTGAATTACCAGCTCCGGGATGCGGGTATGCCTGAATCTGTGCTGGAGGAAAAGACGGAGAACGTCTTTGCGCTCCTGGAGGAAAACGACGAGTACAATAAAATGAAGTCCTTGCTAAGGGAGCATCTGCAGATGCTGTGTTCCATTGATCCCCAGAGTGGGACGGAGGGACTGGTGGAGAGAATACGCCTATATATTGATGCCAATTACGACAAGGAGCTGGATTTGAAGAGTATTGCCAGGAAATTCGGCATCAGCGGCAATTACCTGAGCAGAATCTTCGTGAAGGAAAATGGTATTACCTTCAAACGTTACGTGAATGCCCTGAAAATAGATAAGGCCAAAGAATATCTGGGCGGGACAGCCCTGCGGATCGGCGAAATCTGTGAACGACTGGGCTACCACAATGTGGAGCATTTTTCCAGGCTGTTCAAGGATGAAACGGGTTTTTCCCCATCAGAGTATCGTAATATGGGGAAAAATGAAAATATGGCAAAAGTGACAAAATGACAACTTAATATTTGGTAAAACAAACGGCATATGGAAATGTTTTCTAAAAGAAACATAAATATATGCCGTTTTATGTTGCGTGTATTGTTATATGGTACAAAAAATGACACAAAACATCAAATTCATGCAATATTTTATCATTCAAATAAATAGGAAAATATTTATAATGGAACATGAAACAAAACGAACCTATCATTTGTAAAGGAGTAGTGGGGTATGAAAAAGAAAAAGGTATTGGCATTAGTACTTGCGGTTGCCACTCTGTTGGGCGGCTGCGGCAAAGCTCCTGCAGAAACTGCGGGAAATACGGCTGCGGAAAAGGAAAGCGGCGCGGCATCCACAACGGCAGCGGAAAGCACAGGATCTGAGGCAGCTGCGGGAGAAGAGGGCGGCGAGCCCATGGAGCTGGAGTGTATGGTGGATCTGTCCACCGACGATAAAGTATATGAAAACAGCCTCCTGATTAAGGAAATCGAGAAGGAACTGAATGTAAAGATAAAGCTCATTCCGGAGCCGACAGGAACCGCAGATGATATAAGGAAGGCAATGAACCTGCAGATTGCGTCCGGTGATTTCCCTGATTTTATCCCGAACGTAAAATTCCCTGATTATTATGCTTACGCACAGCAGGGGCTGCTGGCTGAAATCCCGGTGGATATGATTAAGAGTGAAGCACCCACAATCGCAAGCTGGATTGAGGACAACCTGTATGGTGAAAGCTCCTGGGATTATTATGCAATTGACGGTAAGAACTACATCGTTCCCAGTATCTGGACCATTGGGCCTGCCTTCAACACCATGGTTATCCGTCAGGATATGCTGGAGGAAGCCGGAGTAACCAAGCTTCCCGATACCCTGGAGGAGTGGGAGGCTGCGCTGCTGAAAATAAAAGAAACAAAGAATATTGCCCCTATGATGGGAGCAGCAGGCTTCAAGGGGATTTATGACTGTGTATTCGGCGCATTCGGCCTGTATCCTCAGATTTTCACAGAAAAAGACGGCAAGGTAGTCTACGGCGCTGTGGAACCGGAAGCAAAGCAGGCGCTGGAGGTATTGCACCGCTGGTATGAGGAAGGACTGATTGATCCTGAATTCGTAATCGATGACGAGACAAAGAAGCGTGAAAAATGGACCGCTGAAAAGGCTGCTGTAACCACAGGCGCATTCTACCATGCAATTACAGGAGAAGCCTATTGGGGCGGAAAATATTATGACCCTCTTATGGAGAAGAATCCCAATGCCAAGGTGGTTACCATTCTCCCTCCCGCAGGGCCTGACGGAGAAAGAGGCGTGGGACAGGACAGTCCGATCGTAAACGCAGGTGTTGTATTCAGTAAGGAACTGGAAAGCCAGCCTGAAAAGTTAAAGAAATACCTTCAGCTTTGCGATTATATGCTGAAGGAACAGAAGAAACTGACCATTGGTACGGAAGGCGAGACTTACCAGCTGGATGCTAATGGAAATGTGGAATGGCTGCCTCCCTATGATGATATGGAGACAAGAAAAGAGTATGGGCTTTCTACCTCCGACGTGGTGGACGGATTCTGCGATTATGACATTGATTTCGAATTAAAGCCTGCCCAGTATGCGGATGTGAGAGAGGCAGCAATCAGCAATTGTGTTGGCAAATATGATGTTTTAGGCCCTGCGCCCAGACCGGTTTACCAGGAGAAGAAGGAAGCCCTGGAAAGAATCGTATCCAAGAATCTGATTGATTTCATCACAGGAGACAGGGATCTGGCCGAATTTGATGCTTTCGTGGAAGAATGGAATGCGGCAGGCGGTACGGAGGTTATGGAAGAGGCTCAGGTTTATTTTGAAAAGCTCGGCCTGAATAACGTAACATGGGGCGAAAAATAATTAGCAGAGCAGCCTGATATCGCGGGTTCCCGGCGGTAATTATGCAGCAGGCGATGGAATTGGAGGAAAGAAATTATGAAAGCGGCCATCCAGAAGCGTTCTTCGTTTCATGAAGTAATGAAACACAGACAGTTATACAGCTTGATGCTGCCGGGACTGGCGTTGTTAATAGTATTTATGTACATTCCCATGGTAGGTATAGTCATAGCCTTTAAGGACTATACCTTCGTGGGAGGGATCTTTGGCAGTGAGTGGGTCGGACTGAAGCATTTCCAGAAGACATTTACAGATCCCTATTTTTACCAGGTGTTGGGGAATACACTGATAATCAGCGCTTATAAGCTGCTTTTCAACTTTGTGACACCGGTGGTATTTGCGGTTCTGTTAAACGAAATAACAAACCAGAAGTTTAAAAAGCTGGTACAGACCACCTCTTATCTGCCGTACTTTATCTCATGGATTGTACTGTCGGGGATCGTTTCCTCCGTGCTGTCCATGGACGGAATTGTGAATACCATTTATAGCTTTTTTGGAGGGACGCCCAAGTCCTTCCTGACAGACGAAAGTATTTTCAGGGGAATCCTGATTATATCGGATGTGTGGAAAACCTTTGGCTGGAACGCTATCGTTTATTTGGCGGCGATTACGGGTATTGATCCGACGCTGTATGAAGCGGCCAGGGTGGACGGTGCGTCCCGTTTCCGGAGGATTGTCAGCATTACCATTCCCTCCATTATGCCTGTTATCTGCATCATGTTAATTCTTAATTCGGCAAGCATCCTGAATGCAGGTTTTGATCAAGTATTTAATATGTACAATACGAACGTTATGGATGTGGCGGACATTATTGATACCTATGTATACCGGAAGGGTATTGAGGACCTGCAGTACAGCTATTCCACTGCCATCGGATTGTTCAAATCCATCGTATGTATGGTGCTGATGCTGGTAAGCAATACTGCTGTGAGAAAAATGGGAGGGGAGGACTACGCGTTATGGTGAGCAGAGAAAAGTCCGGAAGGCACCAGCCGAGGGCGCCAAAGCAGAAGTTTAAAAAGTCAATGGGCGATCGGCTGTTTGACGGATTCAATGTGTTATTTATGCTGTTTATCCTGTTCGTAACCCTGTATCCCTTCTGGGAGCAGCTGGTTATGTCCTTCAGCAGCGGTTATGCGGTATATGAGGGCGGAATCAAGCTTTGGCCCAAGCAGTTCTCGCTGGAGGCCTTCCAGGTGGCCTTTGATTATGACGCCATCTGGGTTGGCTACCGGAATACAATTTTCAGGGCAATTATCGGAACAGCCTTCAGCCTGATGGTATCGGCAATGCTGGCTTATCCTCTTTCCAAGAAGCATCTGCCGGCGCGCAGGTTTTTTACCACGATGTTGATTTTTACCATGATTTTTTCAGGAGGGCTGATTCCTTCTTACCTGTTGATTCAGCAGCTGCATCTGTTTGATACCTTCTGGGCGCTGATTCTGCCTACGGCGGTTGTTCCCTGGAATATTTTTGTACTGCGTAACTTCTTCATGTCCATTCCTACGGAGATTGAGGAATCGGTGCAGGTAGACGGCGGCGGCTGGTATACTATTTTCTTTAAATTTGTATTGCCTCTTTCCAAGCCGGTGCTGGCTACAGTGGGACTGTGGATTATGGTGAGCCACTGGAATGCATGGCTGGATGCGCTGCTGTATGTGCGTGATCCTGCAAAGCAGGTGCTGCAGATTATATTGAGAAACATTCTGGTGGTAAATGATATGACGGATATCAACAATGTAATGAACGAGGCCAGCAGGGGCGTTGATCTCACAGGGCCTACGCTGAAGGCGGCAGTGGTTATGATGAGTATCCTTCCGATGTTAATCATTTATCCGTTTATCCAAAAGTATTTTACAAAGGGTGTTATGGTTGGATCGGTAAAGGGATAGATTTTTTACCAATTGAACGGTATTTGTGGCTGGGGTATATTAATATAGTGAAAAATCCATGACAGAATCTTTTCGTGAGATATGTCGTGGATTTTTTCATAAACAGGTGAAAAAATGCAGAAGAGTCAAATGCGGAAAGACCCTGAATAAAAAGGAGAAAACAGAGACAATGGATGAAAATAAGGTGACAGATACGATGGATGGGGAGAGTTTTTTTAAGGGACAGCCCAATATTTTATGGATTATGGCGGATCAGCATAAGGCGACGGCCTTATCCTGCCTGGGAGAGGAGGCGCTGAAAAAGGATCTGACCCCCAATCTGGATTCCCTGGCAGCAGACGGCATTCTTTTTCCCAATGCCTATTGCCCTTCTCCGGTTTGTGGACCAGCCAGGGCTGCCATGAAAACAGGGAAATATCCCCCGGCTACAGGGATGGTAAAGAATTTGCGGCCGCTTCGGGAAAACAACGCCTATTTGCCCGCTCTGTTGCGGGATTCCGGCTATGAAACCGGTATGGCCGGAAAGCTGCACCTGTTTCCTGCGGATAGGGATTATGGCTTTGAGGTACGTCATCTCAGTGATGCGCCTTATTCCGTTTACGGGAATGAGGATAAATATTCGGAGTATATCAAATGGCTGCGGGACAATTATTTTGATGCAAAGGGGATCGATCCGGTAAAGATTTTTGATGAGGATGAGGCTTCTTATGATGAGGACATCAAGCGCTTTATGATGGGCTCTTGCTTTCGGGAAGAGGAGGAGCATGAAACTGCGTGGACGACAAAGCGTACCCTGGAATTTCTGGAAAACCGGGATCAAAAGAGACCGTTTTTCTTCTACACTTCCTATTTCGGCCCGCATCAGCCCTACGGCGTCCCAAAGCCCTATGCGGATTATTATTCTCCGGAGGACATCACGCTGCCGGAATCATTTTACCAGGAATACAGAGAAAAATCACCGTTGTTTCAGGAGAATTGCGGCGTGCTGTACCATCATCTGCGGGACAGCTTAAGCGAGGCGGACTGCAGGGAGCTGATTGCTGCCTATTTGAACCAGGTACGGATGATTGATGCATATATTGGAAAACTTCTGCGTTGTCTGAAGGAAAAGGGGCTGTATGATAAGACCATGATCATATATTCCTCGGATCACGGGGAGAACCTGGGGGAGCATGGACTTTTTTTTAAGAGCCAGATGTATGATTCCTGTGCGAAGGTTCCTCTGATTATCAAGCCGGCGGCCTATGGAGACTGCGGGGCTGGAGAGCCGCCCTGCCAAAGACAGGAAATTGTGAATACTGTTGACCTTTTTGCCACGGTCCTGGAGACGGCGGGATTGGACTGGCAGTCCCTTGCGGCGGCGACTCCGGACATTGAGAGCCGGAGTATGAAGGAACTGCTTTACAGGGGGAAAGCCGGAGAAGCCGTGGGGAGAAAAACAAACTGGGAGAACCGGACATATTCCATCGTGGGTTTTCAGCGGGATAAAGCGCTGTGTATGCTGCGGGAGGGCGACTGGAAGCTGATCCGGCTGGCCCATGGGCCACAGGAGGCTATTTACGAGCTGTACCATATGACGGAGGATCCTAAGGAAATGGAAGATCTGTATCCCGGACGGAAGGAGGATGCGTTGGTGAAGCAGATGAAGGAAAGGCTGGATTGCTGGTTCAGGCGGCAGTATGCGAATTATCCGGTTACTGTTTAGCAGGCTTGCAGGCGCTCTCGCGGATGGACAAGGGAATTCCTGTTGGGCATTGTGTCTGCGCCAGGATGATATAATAGTACCTGCCTGATTCCAATTAATGATATTTATTTAATAAAATGAAATACATTTTTAATAGTTTCTGCTATTATAAATAAATAGGAATATGCATCGGGGATAACTTGGGATATGCAGGGGGGAAAAGTATGAAATACAGAACGCGGATGGCGCTTTATTTCTGTATCATAATTTTAATGATTGCAGTTGGACTGGGAACTATAAATTATTGGAACAGCAGACAGATGGTGATGCAGAATGCCAGGCTGCGGGCGGATGATACCCTGCTTCAGCTGAAAAATACAAATGACCTGCTGCTGGAAAATCTGGGTCAGTCATTAAAGGCGTTTTCCAGTTATCCGGAACTGGAACTGTTTGCTTCCAATTATAATATGATTACGGACTATAAGGCGAAGCAGGCAGTGTTTGACAGGGTTTCGGGGATTCTCAATATGAATCAGTATTTTACCTCCTGCTATGTATATTACCCATCGCAGAAAACAGTTATTGATGTAAATACATACACATCCAGCTATAAGCCGCTTAGTGCCTGCAGTAATTTCAGGCTCATTGAGATGGCGGCGGCAGAGTATGAAAAGGGGAAGGATGTTCCGGGAAATAATATGTTCTGCGTAACGCTGGCAGGCGGGGGAAAAGAGTGGGTTATGGTAGTGCCGGTACGTTATTCTTCCCAAATCGTAGAACCCCCGCTCCTTATTGTTACGGTAGACGGTTCCTATTTTTTTCAGAGCCTGAAAACTGTGGAAAATTCCCGCAAAGCTGAGGTTTATATTGCCAATAATGAACTTATCTGGATAGACAGACAGCCAGAGGAGGACATATTGTCCCGGTTTAAGGAAGAAAGCGCAGGCGAGGAATCGGGGAATTTTGTCTGCAGGAAAGAGGACGGAAATTATATGGCGGCCTATATGGTTTCCGGGGAATCCGGCTGGAGCTATATTTATATGGTGCCGCTGGACAGTGCTTATGAGAAGATTACTGTGCTGGCTTTTACATCCGGGGCGGCGGTTCTGCTGTGTGCACTGGCAGGGATTCTTGTATCCGGCTATCTGTCCGGCAGGCTTTATAAGCCGATCGATGCTCTGTTCAGACAGCTGAAGAATAATGAACAAATTGTCCGGAATTCTTTTCTTAAGCAGCTGCTGGAAAATGAACTTGAACTGTATGATTCTGTTTATGAAAATTTTAGCTTGTATCATATAGACTTCAAGGAAAATATGAGATACACGGTGGCGGTTCTCACAGCAGAATGGGAAGGGGAGAGGCTTCCGGCGCAGACGGCGCATCAGGAACAGCTGAGGCTGCTTGGAGGGATGGAACAGGCTGTCCGTGCTGCAATTTCGAAGCAGGAACCCGGGATTCATGTAGAAATCGTGAAAATGAATGAACGGGAACTGGCTCTTGTTATAGGGCTTGATGAAGAAAGGGCGGATAAGGATGCGATAGAGTTGCTGCTTGCCGGTATTCTTGATAGAACAGAGCATACAGGGAATTGTAATGCAGCTATCGGTTACAGTGTGTCGTCTCTGGATGCAGCAAAAATCCCGTTCCTTTATAAACAGGCAAAATCTGCCCTGGAATATCAGTTTATACTCACGGATTCCCGAATCATTGGATTTTCAGAGCTTCCGTCTAATGTTGCCGACAGCTGCAGATATCCATGGAATACGGAAAAAGTAATCTTGTCCGCATTAAGGCAGGGACTTTCTGAGGAAGTAAAAACAGGCCTGGAGGATTTTTCATCCTTCCTTTTGGAACATGTGAAAAATGTGGAGCAGATCAGGCTGATGTTCGCCCATTTATGTACAGATATTTTACAGGCGGCTGAAGAAATGCGTTGGGGAGATGCTCCGGAGGCGCTGCCGGCGGATCTGTATAATGAAATAATGACATCAGCCAGTATATCGGATATCGTAGCATACCTGAAACATTTCTGCGAAGCTCTTTGCGAGGAAGCCAGGCTAAAGAAAACAGGCAGGGAAAATAAGATTGCCGCTGCCGCGGCTGCGTATCTGGATAAAAATTTTGCATCCAGCAATATGGATTTGGAGCAGCTTTCCGTGGAGGTTGGTTTCAGTGTTTCCTATATCAGCAAGATGTTTAAGGCTTATACAGGAATTCCTGTAAAAGAATATATTACCCAAAAAAGAATAGCAATGGCCAGTGAGCTTCTTTTGAATACCGGGAAAAAGGTCTGGGAGGTAGGAGAGGCAGTGGGATATGACCAGCAGCGTTCTTTTATTGAAATTTTTAAAAAGTACAGGGGCATGACGCCGTCGGAATACCGGAGAGAGGGGAAAAAAGCGGATGAAGCACAAAAATAAAAAAACTCTTTTGGCAGTGATAATTCTTCTGGCGGTTCTGGCGGCAGGTATGGCCGGTACCGGCTGCGGCGCTCCGGAACAGGAAAGAGAGAAGCAGCTACAGGCAGGTGCTCAGGGCATACCGGATAGTATCTGGGAGGATCAGACGTTTGCTTATTTTCAGGAAAATCCGGTGAATAACGGGGAACCGGTAGAACTTACCATGTGGGTAAATGAGGATTGGAAGGAGAGTTATTCCTATCTGATTGAACAATATCGGAAGTACAGGCCGAATGTGGAAATAAAGCTTACATGCTTTCCCTGGAAAAGCTATTGGATAAAGCTGCGGCTGGCGATGGAAAATGGAAATGGTCCGGACATATTCCACATGCATAATGGTTATGGAAAGGACTTTAAGGAATATATGAGCGCTCTTCCGGCAGAAATTTTCGGAGAAGATGGTATGGAGAAGGCAATATCCCAGCCGCCGGGAATCCATATAGATGGGGAATTATATTTTGTGGGCCTGGGGAGCGCTACCGGCGGGATTTTCTATAACAAACAAATGTGGAGGAATGCTGGGTTGACAGAGGATGATATTCCGCTTACCTGGGACGAACTGAAGCAGACGGCGGGAAAACTGACAGAATATGACGCTTCCGGGAATATTATTGTGGACGGTTTTAATTTCAACGGAGAAACGCAGAGTCTTCTGTTTGCCATGCAGGCACAAAAGGGGATGTCCGTATTTTCCCAGGACGGACAGCAATTCCGGCTGAATAATCCGGAGAATATGGAAAATCTGGACTATATCAATTCTTTATGTAATGAGGAAAGGGTATGCAGGACTTTTGAAGCGCCTGCCAATGAATTGCTGGGGACGGGAGAGGCTGCCATGATTTATGGATGGTCGTGGGTGGCAAATTATCTGGAACAGAATTATCCGGAAGTGGAATATGGCTTTTTCAGGACTCCATCCTGGGAAGAAAATGTGCCGCCTGCCTATGATTATAATAATTATGAAAGCAGCTTCGCGCTGAACCGTCAGGCAGGGCAGGAAAAGCAGGAGGCGGCTGTTGATCTGCTTCTTTTTTATCTCTGCAACGATGACGTGTTGATTCGCACGGCCAGGCAGGCGCAAATCGTCCCTGCCAAGGAATCGCTCCTCAGGCAGCATATGGAGGAACTGGGAGATGTAATACGGATACAGTCCTCTTATATTGACCGGACTGCTTTTAAAGGAGTGGTGCCGGAAGCGGTATATGCATATTTGACTCCTCTGATGAATCAGGAACTGTGGGAACAGGGCAATGACAGGAAAGCTATGCTTGAAAATTTGGATAATGAGGTAAGCCGGATATTAAAAAGCTATCAGTTTGAACCGCAGTTAATTCATTATGAGTATTATGAAGAATTCACCAGACAGAATCAGTAACTGGTTATTGGGCCTGGTATGCAATGGAGGAGTGATGATACAAGGCAGTTGTAAAAAGTAGATAAAATATGCCAATGTAAATTGTATATAATATACATAAAATAATTAAAAAATACCATAAAAATAGATAAATACACTATTCTTTGAAAAATATAGCAGGAATCTGTTATGCAATATATAATGCAAACCTGTTCTTTTTATACTGTGTTTTCCATGCTACATTGAAACCACAGTAAGGCGGATTAAAAAGTCTGGCGGCAGAATCACCATGGCAGCCGGGTCAGAAAAAGTTACCGCCAAAGAAAGGGAGAGTATTATATGAAGAACAAAGCCATCAGTCTTATTTTAACGGGAATGCTTGCTGTGTCCATGCTTGCCGGATGCGGTCCAAAAGAGCAGACAGCGGCGCAGGGGAGTCAGAGTGCGGAACCATCAGCACCCGCTGCATCTGAGGAGGCACAGACGTCTGAGCCTGCGGCGGATGCCGGGACGGATGCTGGGACGGATGCGGGAACCGCTTCCGCAGAACTGATTGGGAATGGAGCTGTAACCTATGATCCTTCGGCACCGGTAAATAATGGAGAAGACATTACGATTACCTTCTGGTATGACGATCCGGGCCCGGAGGGATATCAAAGATATGCACGGGCAATTGCAGATTATCAGGAGCTTCATCCAAATGTAACTATTGAGGTCAATAATTCACTTGGCTGGGGAGATTATTGGTCTAAGCTGCCGGTGGCGGTAGCCAGCGGAACCGGACCGGATCTTATGCACTTTCATCTGGGCTGGTATGGCGATTTTATACCTGAGCTTGCAGAACCTTATCCGGAGGATCTGGCACAGGCATTAATAAAGGATTTCCGTGGTGTGGAACCGATGATTTATGAGGGAAAGGTGTATACAATTCCTGTGGGTGATATGACAGGGGCTATTTTCTATAATAAGGAAATGTGGAAGGAAGCCGGACTTACAGAAGCGGATATACCACAAACCTGGGATGAACTGCGGGAGGTGGCTAAAAAGCTTACAAAAACGGAGGGCGATAAGATCGTTGTAAACGGAATGGACATTCCCGATGGTTATTTCCTGCTGGCGCTGAATTATCAGAAGGGCTATAACGTATTCACAGAAGACGGAAAGCATACCCAGATGGATAATCCCGGGGCGCTGGAAGCGGCGCAGATGCTTCAGGGCTTTATTACGGAGGATAAAATATTTGCTCCCGGTTCCGGCTCTTCCCAGGAACGTTTTGGCAACAAACAGTCTGCAATGATGTATAACTGGACATGGGCCGGCGGCTGGCTGGAAGGAAATGTCGGCGACAGTTTTGAATGGGGTGTATTCCCGACTCCCGTATTCGGGGAAGAAACAAAAGTGGTTGACAGAAATAATCCGGAAGTATCAGCAGTGGTAAATGCCAAATCGTCTCCGGAAAACAAAGCGGTGGCTATGGATTTCCTGCGGTTCTATTTTGCAAATGACAGTTATCTTGTAGAATTGGCTGATAAAACCTATACAGCGCCCACAAAAATTACCTGTGCGGAAGATCCTGTGATTGCAGAGAATGAGGTAGTTGCTACCATTTCAAGTTATATTGACAAGACTGTATGGACGGGTATCTGCACAAGCGGATTTGGCGATGCCGTGAATCAGATACTGGCTGATGAGCTTTTCATCCAGGGAAAGGATGCAAAGACAACGCTGCAGAAATTTGATGAAGAAAATGCCAAGCTGGCGGAAGAAGCCCTGCTGGAAACTGCAGAAAGAAAATCTTCTCTGGCACAATATCTGAAGTAAGACAGAATATTGACGGGGCAGGAGGATATCCTGCCCCGGTTTGCCAGAGAGGGCACATTGCTGATTAATGCAGTATCGCAGGCAGGCCTGCGTTAGCGGGGGTATAAAGATGAATAAAAAAAAGAACTTGCATTCTTCCGTATTCAAAGGAAGAAAACGCCAGGAAAGATGGCTGATTCTTTTTTCCATGGCGCTGCTCCTGGTTTATATTGGAATATTTAATTACTTTCCTATTGCTTACAGTTTTATCGGCAGCTTTTTTGAATGGAAGCCAATTAAAGGTATTTTCCGGTTTGAAGGCTTTGACAATTATGCATGGATGCTGAGCGAACCACTTTTTTGGAAGTCGATGTCCAATACACTGGTATTTGCGCTGGCCGCCTGTTTTTTTTACGTGGCGCTGGGGCTTATATTTGCAACATTAATTTATATGTCTCCCAGATTTCAGGGATTTTTCAGAACAACCTATTTTTTGCCTGTAATCACCTCGGGAGTGGCGGTATCCCTGCTGTGGAAATATGCGTTCTATAATACGAATAATGGGATATTCAATGTGGTTTTGGAATTTTTCGGCCTGCCTCCCCAGATGTGGCTGTTGGATGAAAACCAGGTCCTTCCCTGTATTATATTGATGACAGTCTGGAAAGAAATCGGCTACGCTATCATTATTTTTATTGCCGGGCTGAATGAAATCCCGGGGGAACTTTTTGAAGCGGCGACAATAGATGGGGGAAGCCGTTTTCAGTGCTTCCGCTATATAATCATTCCCAGGATAAAGCCCACTACCATGCTTGTGGCAGTGACGGGGATGATTAATTTCCTGCAGGTATTCAATCAGGTTATGCTGATGACCAGCACAGCTGGGAAATCACCGGGAGGCCCGGGGACCTCTTCCTATACAATGATGCTGCTCATATATGAAAAAGGCTTCCAGGATTTTAATTTCGGCAGGGCTTCCGCCATCGGTTATGCACTTGTGCTGATTATTCTGGTATTTACATTGATTCAGTTCCGATTGAATGCGGCGGAGGATTAGCTATGAGAAAATTGAAAAAAGGTCCGGTATTATGGCTTGTATATTTTTTGTTGTTTGCAGTTGCAGCCTGTATGCTTTTTCCCTTTATCTGGATGGTGATTTCCAGTTTCAAAACGCCTGTTGAGATATTGGCAATTCCGCCCACCTTTTTCCCGAAAGAGCCTACCCTGGAAAATTATCAGGTATTGTGGGAAAAATTTGACTTTGCACGTTTTTTTGCAAACAGTATATTCATTACGGTGATTTGCGTGGCAGCCCAGCTGTATACGGCTTCTCTGTTTGGGTTTGTTTTAGGGAAATATAAATTCCGTGGCAAAAACCTGATTTTTATGGCGGTTATGTTCTGTATGATGGTGCCGACGACCATAAATATTATACCCTTGTATCAGATGATGATGTGGTTTGGCTGGATTGACAGCTATAAAGCGGTGATTGTCCCGAATCTGATTACTTTGTTCGGAACCTTTATGATGCGCCAGTTTGCGGGCAGTATTCCGGATGAGATGATGGAGGCGGCCCGGATAGACGGGGCGAATGAGTTCCGGGTATTTCACCGGGTATGTCTGCCGCTGTTTAAAAACCCGCTGTCAGCGTTGGCAATTCTTCAGTTTCTCTGGACATGGGACTCCTATCTGTGGCCCATGCTCATGCTGAATGATGTGAAGAAATATACAATAACGCTGGGGCTGGGAGCTTTGAATGGCCAGTATGGGACGCCGATAGAAAAAATGCTGGCAGGGGCCAGTATTGCGGTAATTCCCGTATTGATTGTATATCTGATATTCCAGAACCGCTTTATTGAAGGAATGGCAGGCGCCAGTGTGAAGGGCTGACAAAGCAGGGGTGTTTACATTTATAAAAAGGAGATTGACGATGAAACAGGTTTGGCTTAGGGATTACGGATTGCTGCCGGATACAGGGACGGACTGTACGGCGGCGCTTTTAAAAGCGCTTCAGGAGAATTCCCGGGATACGGAATTTTGCCTGGAGCCGGGACGATATGATTTCTGGGCTAAGGAAGCGCTGCTGCAGGATTATTACCTGTCAAACAGTGATATATGCAATCCCCGGCATTTATCTGTGAAAATGTATGGCATGGAAAATATTGTTTTTTATGGAAACGGTAGCAGCTTTATCTTCCATGGACAGACCATGCCGTTTACGATTGAAAAATGCAGGGGTATTATAGTGAAAGGGATTTCCATTGACTGGGAAATCCCTTTAAGTGCAGAAGGAACTGTGGTGACCAGCGGCACGGATTATATCGATGTTCATATTGACAAAAGCCGCTTTCCTTATGTTGTGGAAGAAAAAACGCTTTATTTTCTGGGGGAGGACTGGAAGGAGCCTGTATGGAAATGGGGAAATACGGAATTTGATGTCCATACACATAAGGTGGCCTGGCGGAGCGGGGATACCTTTCCTCCTACCTGGCAGGAACAATTGGCTAACGGACTGGTGCGTTTTCACGGGAACTTTGAAAGAAGGCCCGGGGAAGGAAATTTCCTGGTGCTGCGTCATGGAAAACGGATACATGCCGCTGTTTTCATGAAGGACAGCGCAGATATAACGATGGAAGAGATGACCGTTTATCATTCGGGCGGATTGGGGTTTCTGGCGCAGTTTTGTGAGAACCTGACATTCCGCAGAATCCAGATGCGCCCGAATCAGGAGCGCGGCAGGAACTTTTTATCAGGACATGACGACGGAATCCATCTGACAGGAAACCGGGGGAAAGTTATGGTGGAGGAATGCTATTTCCATGGCCTGATGGATGACTGCCTGAATCTGCATGGTGTGGCGGCAAGAATAGAAAAAAAAGCCGATGCCCATACAATCATAGGAAGGTTTGTCCATGAACAGTCCAGGGGCTTTGAAGAATGGGCCGGAAAGGGGCACCTGATTTCTTTTTTGAAAAGCGGCAGCATGTGCAGGGGAGCCTGTCTGGAAGCGGAAGAATACCGGCTGCTTACACCCGGGGAATTCCTGATAACGTTCCGGGAAACTGTTCCGGCGGATGTGAAAGAAGGGGATTCCCTTGAGAATCTCACCTGTACGGCAGCCCTGACCTGCCGGAATAATTTTTTCGGAAACGGCAGGGCCAGAGGTATTTTATTTACAACGCCGCAGCCGGTGGTGATAGAAAACAACGTATTTGAATCCGCCGGCGCCGCTGTTTTAATTGCCGGGGATGCATCGTGCTGGTATGAATCGGGAAGCTGTGAGGATGTGCTGATACAGAAAAACCATTTTGGGGATTGCTGTCTTACCTCTTCTTATTTAGGCGGAGAAGCGGTTATCAGTATTCATCCTGAAGTGGAGAAACCGGATAAAGCCTGCCCTTTCCACCGTAATATACGGATTGTGGAGAATACGTTTCAGCTGTTTGACGTTCCGGTCCTTTATGCCAGAAGCACGCAGGGGCTGGTCTTTGCCAAAAACAGGCTTATCCGAAGCTATGTGTACAATCCCTGGAATGCGCAGGGAAGCATGGTATGTCTGGATGTTTGCGGGGATGCGTACATAGGGGACAATATTTTTATCGGGGATATTTCCGCAAGGGAAACGGAGAGAAGGGGTTAGTCAGGTGGCAAAAGGGAAAGGGAAAAGGTCGAACATTCTTCGAACGATATTTACCAAAATCTGCGGTGCCTTTTTGGGATTTATCATAATAATACTTGGATTGGCTTATGGCCTTTATTCTGTGGGGATAGCTACAATAAAAGGGCAGCTTCAAAAAGAGCTGTCTGTTCAGAATGCCAATTTTTCTGAAAGTCTGAGGACGGAGCTGGAACGAATCACACTGCTTCAATATGATTTGATTAATGATTGGGATCTGAAAAAGCTGACACTTGATATACCTATCTATACAGACTATGAAAAATCAGAAATGATCCTGAATATAAAAAACAGGATCGTTCCCATACAGACCAGCAGCAAACTGGTTCAGGAAATTAAAGTAATTATTCCGGCGATAGATCAGTATATAGGAACCCGCATGGTAAGCCAAATAGATGACCATATTCGGCGGATTATTGATGAATATGAAAAAAACTGCCATACCCATATCCTTTATCATGAAGGCGAGTGCATGATATTGATTTCCTATCCTCAGCTTTACAATATGACAAATCGGAAAATGCAGTTTATGCTGCAGACAACGTTGTCAGAACGGGCGATAAACAGTTATCTCCGGGAACAGCGTCAGGAACGGGACGGGAGTGTATTTCTGGTAAGCGAAGAACAGAAAATGGTTATAGGGGAAGAAAATGAAGCTTTTCAGGAAGCGGTGCGTAATTGCATCCGGGAAAAGGAAGTGGAAGAGGGAAAGCCTCATCCGGAGGAACGAAAGACACTGTTTTTGGATGGGAAAATAGATGGTAAATCATATTTTATTGTATATACGGATATTGGTTTTCAGGATCTGAGACTGGTAAACTGTGTGGCAGCGGATGCGGTTTTCGGGGAATTGAAAAATTACAGGCTATGGATGATGGCATTTGCTTCCGTTTCGGTTATTGCTGTATTTTTGTTTGCCATATATATAAGAAAAGAAATCCATCAGCCGCTTCATGAACTTATGGAGGGTTTCCGTGAGGTGAAGGCCGGAAACCTGGATATCCGTGTAGAACACAGGCAGGAAGATGAATTTCGGTATATTTATGATGATTTTAACGATATGCTTCTGCGGCTGAATGACTTAATCGATCAGCAATACAAGCAGAAAATACTAATTCAGAAATCAGAGTTAAAACAGCTGCAGGCGCAGATAAACCCTCATTTTCTTTTTAACAGTTTTCTGATACTTAGCAACCGGATAGATATGGGAGATATGGAGTTCGCTGCCGACTTTTCCAGGCAGCTCGGCTATTTTTTTCGTTTCATAACAAAAAATAAAAGCAGTATCATCCCTTTGAAGGAGGAAGTGGAGCATGCCTGCATTTATTGTAATATTCAATACGCCAGGTTTGCAAGCAGGATGGATATGGAGCGGGCAGAGCTTCCGGAAGATTGTGAATCCATTCCCGTGCCGCGGCTGATACTGCAGCCAATCCTGGAAAACATGTTCCTGTATACGCTGGAAGTCATTGACTACAGGGGATTCCTGAAAGTTTCCTATGAAAAAAACAATGAATTTTTAGATATTGTATTTGAAGATAATGGCGATACGGTATCCGAAGAAAAACTGGAAAGTATGCGCAAAATGCTGGAAGAACATGAAACCGGGGAGACAACCGCCCTGATTAATATTCATGAACGGCTTCGGCTTGCTTATGATGAACGGTGCGGCCTGCAGTTTGACAGAAGCAGCTATGGTGGGATCAGGGTAACGGTACGGATTTTAAGGGATGGGGATAAAATGCGATGGAACGATTACTGATTGTGGATGACGAATGGGAAGCGGCAGATTACTTTGAAAGGATCCTGCTGCAGGAGGAGTCGCTGCAGCTGGATGTTTACAAGGCGCATTCGGCCAGAGAAGCATTGGAATGTCTGGGAAAAATAAGAATGGATGTGGTCCTTTCCGATATTAAAATGCCGGGAATGGACGGCCTGCAGATGTACGATATCATTAAGGAGCGGTGGGCGGAATGCAGGGTGATTTTCATCAGCGGCATTATGGATTTTGATTATGTCTATTCTTCCTTCCAGAAAAAAGATGTAAGGTATCTGACCAAACTGGAACCCAAGGAAAAGATTATTGAAACGGTCAGGGAAGTTCTTTTGGAAATCGAGGAAAATTATAATCAGGCAAAAGAACTTCAGCTGTTCAGAAGACAGCTGGATGAGGCAATGCCTCTGCTAAGGAACAAGTTCCTATCAGAGTTTTTGTCAGGGGCCGGGGGAGACAGGGAACAGGCAGATAAGAGGATGAAGGAACTGGGAATACCTTTGTCTACCCGGGAAAAGAGCATTCTGATTGGCGCTGTTTTTGACGGGGCGGAAGAAAAGGAGGATCCCGGAAGCAAGGATCGTGAACGTGCCGCCGCGGATTTGATGTTTCTGCAGTTATTTGAGGAGTCATATTATATCGCCTCTTTTCTGCCTGATCAGGATCTTTTGATATGGATTCTGCAGGAAAAAGAAGGGGGGAAGGAACAGAAGCTGCCGACGCAGTCCATGCTTAACGGAAAACTGGAATACTTGCAGAAGCATGTGAAATTCACATTGAATAATACCCTGTCGCTGACTTATTATAAGGAACCGTCAGGCTGGGAAGAACTTCCCCAGATTTTCAGTTACCTGAAAAGAACGCTTGGATACAAGGCACGCCTTTTGTCGGAAGGAATAATTATTTGCTCCGGCTATGAGACAGAGGATATCTGGCAGATGGATAGGGGACAAATCGACAGCCAGAAGCAGCTGGCCTATATCAATGAACTGGAAGGATATCTGGAATTGGGAAAGGCGGAGGCTTACAAGGAGCTGCTGATCCGTATGACCTCCTGTCTGGAAGAGGTTAACAGTTTTCACTATGGACCTGCCCTGGAGGTGTATTACCGTATTATGGGAGTGATCCTGAAATATATAAACAGCTGGAAACTGACGGAAAAGCTGATATTTAAAACGGATCTTTACAAGCTGTATCATCCGGAGCTGCACAGCTCCTGGAGGGCGGCGGCCGTTTATCTTCAGGATATATCGGACTGTATCTTTGAAATCCATTTTTCTGATGAAAGGGCATGGTCTCTGTCTGCAGTCACAAGGGTGCGTAATTATATTGAAGCCAACCTGGAGAAGGATCTGTCGCTTGTGAGGCTGGCAGAGGAGGCGGGGCTGAATGCCACCTATTTGTCCCGGCTGTTTAAGAATGTGACAGGGGTTAATATTTATGAATATGTACTGGACTGTCGGATGAGGAAGGCAAAAGAACTGCTTCTGAAAAGCAGTGAGAAAATTCAGGACATCGGAATCCGCGTGGGTTATGATTCGGCACAGTCTTTTACCAGGGTATTCCGAAAGCATACAGGACAGACACCAACGGACTACAGGGAAAAAGAAAAGAATTGTTAACAAAGGTAAAGTATAGAATATGGTGTTTTTCTCCCTGCGAAAATATAATTTAAGTATACCTGATACAAATAAAAAGGGAGGGAAACAAATGGTTAAGTGTAACATGAAGAAATTATGGGCAGTTGCGTTGTCGGCCTGTATGGCGGCATCCACATTCCTTGCGGGCTGCGGTTCGGAGCAGACGGGCGGCGCCGCGTCAGAAGCAGGAACCGGGACAGTCGGTGAGGCAGATACGGCAGCTCAGGAAACTGTTCCCGCAAAGGAAACAGGCGATGCATCCACGGCAGATGCGTTAGACACGGCGGAAGTGGATCCTTACGGAAAATATGAGGAGCCGGTAACAATTACGGTGGCACGCCGCAGCTTTGGTACCGAAAAGGTGGATGAATACTGGAAAGAGGTCCTGCTTCGTGACTACAATATCAATGTGGAGATCGCACTGGAAGCAGATGCCTCTCAGTATGACGAGAAGGTGAATGTAGCCATTACATCAGGTTCTATTCCTGATTTAATGCTGGTAAATCCCCAGCAGATGGATACGCTCATCAAAGCCGATATGGTAAGCGATATGACAACGGCATTGAACGATTATCTGGCTCCGGAGCCTCATCAATATCTTCTGGAAGGAACGGGAGCGGAGGCCCTTGCCAGTGTTACCTATGATGGGAAAGTAATGTTCATCCCGGCGAACATCACCAGCCTTGAGAATAATGCATTCCCGCTGTTCATCCGCAAGGACTGGCTGGATAATCTGGGTTTGGACGTGCCAAAAACCATTGAAGACTTTAAAAATGTGGCAATTGCTTTTACAAAAGATGATCCGGATCAGAATGGAAAAGATGATACCTATGGCCTTGCGGTATCAGGGCAGAGTAACCTGCTTCATGACTGGGGCGGCCTGTATGGCTTCTTCCCCGCATACGGCGTACAGCCCTGTACCTGGTATGACTATATGATTTTCTATTCTGAGGATGAGAACGGAAATATTGTATGGGATGGAGAAAAGCCGGAAGTAAAGGAAGGGCTTCAGCTGCTGGCTGATCTTTATAAGGAAGGCGCTATCCCCAAGGATTTCATTACTATGGACAATAACAAAATCATGGAGGACATGAATGCAGGCAAGGGCGGTATGACCTTCGGTGTAAGGGGGCTTCCTTACTGGGCGATCCAGAATACGATTAAGAACAATCCCGAGGCAGAATGGTATGCCATGAATATGCCGACTAAGGATGGTTCACAGCCTCCGATCTTCGTATATCAGCCGGTCAATGTGGCTTATGCAGTATCCGCAGAATGCGAACATCCCGAAGCAATTGTTAAGATGATGAACGCATACTATAGACTGGCCGATCCTGAAAGCCCGGATTTTGACAGCAAGACATTGGAAACCACAGTAAGCGCAGGGGAGTTTATCGCAGTTCATGATCCGGATCAGGAAATGAACGATCATAAGGCTCTGTTTGAAGCGATTAAAAAAGAAGATAAATCCGGTCTGAATGCCAGCCTTCAGGTACAATATGACGAAGTTATGGAATATGTGGAAACGAAGAATCCCGAAAAGTGGAGCAGATGGAATGCGGTTTATCCTGAGGAAGGGCATGCATATTATCTGGTATTTGGATTAAATGATGCCTCTATGCTGAAAAAGAATGTGTGGTGGAAGCTGCCCTCTGAGAATATGGTAGAGAAGCTCCCTATCTACAGAGATATGGCGCAGGAGACTATGACCAAGATTATTGCAGGGGCAGAACCGGTTTCTGCATGGGATGACATGGTGGCACAGTGGAAGAAGCTGGGCGGTGATGAAATTACACAGGAAGTCATCGAGTCAGCAAAATAAACTGACACAGAAGTAAATGAATAGTACCTGGCGTGTACTATCCGGAATTGGAAAATGCAGAGTGTACCCGCTCTGCATTTTCTGATATAAAAGCCTGTATAGAAGGAGGCCTCAGGAATGAAATTTAAAAAAGAAAAATTTAAGAGACAGCTTCCGCTGCATCTGATGCTGCTGTTTCCGGTGTCTCTTCTGATTATTTACTGTTACGGTCCCATGGTGGGGCTACTTATGGCATTCCAGAACTATATTCCGTCCAACAAAGGTTTTTTCCGCTCATTGGCAAACAGTCCCTGGGTCGGGCTGGATCATTTTGAATATATGCTGAATATGCCCGATGTCCCACGCGCTGTCTGGAATACCTTATTTATAGCGGTGCTGAAAATTGTCTCCAAAATTGTGTTCCCTCTTATTTTTGCACTTCTGCTCAATGAGGTGAGAAAAAGCTGGTTCCGTAAGGGAATACAGACAGTAACCTTTCTGCCTTATTTCCTGTCCTGGGTAATTCTTGGGGGAATCTTACTGGATATTTTTTCACCCAGAGGCGGAATTGTCAGTTCTCTGTTTGAAGCGTTCCATCTGGAAGCACCATATTTCTTTGGCGATCCGAAGCTTTTCCCCTTCATGCTGGTGGCAACCGATCTGTGGAAGGAAATTGGCTTTAATACTATTATTTTTCTTGCGGCACTTACCGGTCTGGATGTAAGTCTGCTGGAGGCGGCGGCCATTGACGGCGCCGGACGGTGGCAGCAGATAAGAAATATTGTGATTCCCAGCATTGCTTCCACCGTAGTTCTGGTGACCATCCTGGGAATCGGCAACATCATGAATGCCGGGTTTGATCAGGTGTTTATGCTTTATAATCCCATGGTATATTCCACGGGAGACATTATTGACACCTACACCTACCGGATGGGTATGGAAAACGGCAGATATTCCCTGGCTACCGCTGTGGGGATGTTTAAGTCGGTGGTCACCCTGATTATTATGGTCACCTCCTATCACCTGGCAAAAAAACACTGCGATTACAGAATCTTTTAAAGGGGGAAGCGGGAAATGAAAAATGCAAAAAAAACAAGAACGACAGATGAGATCCTCATGGGCAGTTCCCGGAAAAGAAGGGCTTTTGAGGTCTTCAATTACTTGCTTCTGACTTTTATGGGAGTGATTTCCCTGTTGCCTGTATGGCATATATTGATGAAATCCTTCAGCGCGCCGGAAAGCGTGGAGGCCGGTCTGGTGAAGCTTCTGCCAGTTAATTTCAGTACCTTTTCCTATGAATTTATTCTGCAGAAAAAAGAATTTTATACCGCCTTCTTTGTTTCCGTCAAACGTGTGCTTCTGGGAGTGCCGCTGCAGCTTCTTTGCACAATACTTGCAGCTTATCCATTGTCCAAAGAGGACAGCCAGCTTTATGGACGCAGGTGGTATGTCACTTTGTTCATTATTACTATGGTTTTCAGCGGTGGGATGATTCCCACTTATATGGTGGTAAAATATACAGGGCTTCTTAATACGATATGGTCTTTAATTCTGCCCGGGGCGGTATCCGTATTCAATATACTGATATTGATGAATTTTTTCAGGGATCTGCCAAAGGAAATTGAAGAATCCGCGTTAATTGACGGGGCGGGGCATTTCACTATTATGGCCAGGCTTTTTCTTCCGCTGGCAAAGCCGGCGCTGGCCACGATAGTGCTGTTTATCTTTGTAAACCACTGGAACTCCTGGTTTGACGGGCTGATTTACATGAGCCTGCAGAAAGATTTTCCGCTGCAGACCTATCTGCAGTCCATACTTACTGTGCCGGATATTCAGAATATGACCACAGAACAGCTCAGCCAATTGGGAAAAGTAAGCCGGGCGGCTACGAATGCGGCACAGATTGTTATTTCCAGCGTTCCTATTCTTATTATTTACCCGTTTTTGCAGAGATATTATACGAAAGGGCTGACGCTTGGAAGCGTGAAGGGATAGGAAAAGATGGATACTTATACGTTTCAGGCAGCAGTTCCGCCAACCCCGGTTTTGCTTTCAGGGTATGGAGGCAGGATCTGCCAGGTGAACAGCAGATATTTGATAAAGGACGCAAAACCATGGCTTCCGGCTTCCGGTGAGCTTCATTATTCCAGACTGTCCAGGGAACTGTGGGATACGGAACTGGATAAAATGAAAAATGCCGGATTAAGTATTGTTTCCACCTATATATTTTGGATTCATCATGAAGAAACAGAAAATGAATTCTGCTGGGATGGGAACCGGAATCTGGGTGAATTTATCGATCTCTGTCATGAAAAAGAGTTGGAGGTAACGCTGCGGATCGGCCCCTGGGTCCATGGTGAATGCAGAAATGGGGGATTGCCTGACTGGCTTGTGGAGAAATGCAAAGATAAAATAAGATGTAATGAAATGCCCTACATGGCTTACGTCAGGCGTTATTATGAACGGATTACGGAGCATCTGCTGGGGCGGAGGCTTTTTTCCATACAAATAGAGAATGAATTGGTTTTTAATACAGAGCATCTGGATAGGCTATATGATCTGGCCAGAGAGTGCGGATTTCAGGCAGATTTATTTACTGCCACAGCGTGGGGCTTTGATATGCGCCCGCTGACGCATAAGATGATTCCCACCTTTGGGGGATATCCGGAACAGCCATGGAATCAGAGTACAGGCCCATCACTGCCTAATCCGCATTTTTTCTTTACAGGTATACGCAGTGACAGTTATATTGGAAATGATCTGCTGCCAGTGAAAGAAGTCATACAGGATGAAAGCGTACCCTATTTTACCTGTGAGACAGGTCCGGGAGTACAGCCATGCTATCACCGAAGGCCGCGGATTACGGCGGCGGATGCCTTGGCCTTGGCCATTACCACACTGGGAGACGGCTGTAACTGGCTGGGGTTCTATATGTTTCACGGAGGGAGCAATCCCCTGGGGAAGCTTTCTACTATGCAGGAAAGCAGGGAGACTGGTTATCCAAATGACTGTCCTGTAATCTCTTATGATTTCCAGGCGCCTGTCGGGGAAGCGGGATTTTTGAGGGAGTCCTATTATAAATTGCAGAATATCTGTACCTTCCTTCAGAGTTTCGGTGAAAGGCTGGCTCCTATGATACCGTCTTATCCCGATTGCCGTCCCAAAGGGCTGGAGGATATACGGACGCTGCGCTGCTGTATGCGCAGCAACGGAAGGGAAGGGTTTTTATTTATTAATAACCATCACCATGGGAAAAAACTTCCCGAACACAGAGATATATGTATGGCAATACAGTTCGAAGATAGAAAAATGGAAATAGAACTGCCGGTGATACCTTCGGATGCCTGTTTTTTGTTCCCTGTCAGAATGAAGCTGAGCGATAAGCTGACATTGGACTATGCCTTTGCCCAGCCTTTATTTACAGATGGAATGGATTTCTATTTTAAAGCGGTTGACGGGATTACGCCTTTGTTTGTGTTTGACAATGGAGTCAGCCGGATAATAGAAGACATGGCTGAGGTGGAAGGGATAACAGTCTATGTTAGAAAAGATTTTCACGGACAGGAAAATAGGGAGGATGGCCTTCCCCTTATTTTCAGGCAGACGCAAGCCTATCGGTGGATGGCAGACGTACCCTTTGGAGCCGGGGCAATTCGGCTTTATTATTATGGGGATGTTTTGTCTGTTTATGGTAACGGAAGGCTGATTGCGGATCAGTTTTATTACGGAGAATATGCGCAGTTTTATAAACCACTGGGTGTCACTTCCCTGGAAATAGCAATACAGCCTTTGCTGCCGGAGAAGGATATTTATTTTGAATGTGAGAGGAAGAATGGAAGAAATCTGGAAAGCGTGCTGTTTTATCCAGATATTTAGACAGCAGGAAGGCGGGGAGCAAAAATGAACTGGTCCGATATTTCGGGAGAATATTATGATTATACGGAAACCATGGAACCGGAGAAACCTTATAACTATGACTATTCGAAAACGATGACTATGAAACTGCTTTTATCAGTGCCAACTCAGGACGGGGGTACAAAGGTGTTTTTTACGTTTGCCCAGGCGCTGGAGGTAATCCGCTGTGTGGATCGGCTGTCCAGGGAAATACCTAAAATTCTTTATCTTGTAGGCTGGCAGTTTCACGGACATGATGATAAATATCCATCATTTGCCTGCGTGAATGAGGCGCTGAAAAGAACACAGGACGCAGATGGGGCAGAAAGCCTGAAATGGCTGATGAGGGAAGCCGCCGTATATCATACCACGGTAAGCCTGCATATTAATATGACGGATGCCTATGAAGACAGCCCTTTGTGGCAGGAGTACCTGGAAAATGAATTGATAGCGAAGAATGAAGATGGTTCTTATATGGCAACTGGCATATGGGGAGCCGGAAAAACGGCATATCAGATCTGCTATAAAAAGGAATGGGAATCCGGTTATGCAATCCGGCGGATAAATGGCCTTCTTGCTATGCTGCCCATTGAAGCGGCCGGGACAATTCATATTGACGCATATATTTGCAGGCAGTCTTCAGACAGTTCTCTGGAAGAGGAGCGAAATGCCAGGAGGAAGGTTATACGTTATTTCCGAAGGCGGGGAATCGATGTTACTACGGAATTTCTTTATCGCTTTCCGGGGATGGATCAGGGGAAGCTGCCAAAGGAAATCGCAAAGCAGCAGGCGGATGATTTAATTGGGCTTGTGCCCATGATCTGGTGGCTGAACCAGGAGCAGGAGGATTATATAAAAAGGCCGGTCAGTCTGATTTGCGGAGGAAGATATAATGAGGACTTGAACACCTGCGGTTTTGAAGGGCTTGGTTTCCTGACAGGCAACGGCGTTCATGGGGAAAGCCAGTTTGATGGATTCCGTATTTCCCGGGAAGAGGGGGAAAAGAGATTCCTGGAAACCTTCTGCCTGGACGGCGCGGCATGGTATTACCAGAACTGCCGCAGGCTGCTGGGATTTGAGGGCAGCGCAGGCAGGACGAGGGCAATCTATAACGATGGACTGGAAGCGGAGCTTGCTGGTCATCGTTTGATTGAAAAAGGGGTCTTGCTTCGCGAAGGAAATGATATTTGCATTCCCTTATTGTGGAGAGAGAAAGAGTTATTATTATACACATCAGACGGATACACGAACAAGTGCTGGAGGCTGCCGAAAGAATTTTGCGGATTAAGAGTTAAAGAAATTCTATCTTTATCAACAGTTAATCCTGCTCAAATATTAAATAGCATTCTTCTTTCAAACGAGAGTATTACTTTGTCATTGAAGAAGCAGGAGGCGTTGATTATTGTTTTTGATGGATAACTGTTTTGGGCTGTCGATTTATGCGACAGCCCATATTTTCGGAATGCCAGCAGCTTGCGGATGAGTAAAAGTATTATAACCTTTCCGAGCATATTCCTGGAAGGTTTCATCACTATGTCTCTGGCCAAAAAGGTGACATTTGTAAAATGAATAGGGGAATAAGGCATTTATGCATGCATTTTTTTATAGAAAAAATGCCCGTTTATGAAGGAAAACTTACAAATAAAGAGATATTTTTATGGAAGAAGCAAAAAAATATTAAAAGTATGCAAAGGAGATTATTATGGAATATTATGTGGAGCCGGAAAAAAAGATACCTGTCACTGACCGTGTTGACGTACTGGTAGCTGGCGGCGGGCCTGCTGGTATCGGCGCGGCGGTTGCCGCCGCCAGGCAGGGATGTAAAACCATGCTGATTGAACAGGCCGGAGATGTGGGAGGTGTGGCCACCACCGGCATGATGAGCCATTGGACAGGGGAGACCAGAGGGGGCTTGTATGAAGAGATTCTGGACCGTTCCAGGGACGATGAACGCAATGGAGACCGGCAGACTATCAATCCGGAAAAGCTGAAAAACGTGCTGCTTGAGATGCTGGAGGAGGCAGGGGTGCTGGTACGTACCTATACGTTTGCTTCAGATGTAGTTATGGAAGGAGACCGCATACGCGGCGTTTTGCTGGAATCCAAGTCAGGTAGGGAGGCTGTCATGGCGGGTACAGTCATTGACTGCACCGGTGATGGGGATTTAGCGGCAAGAGCGGGAGCGCCTTTTTATAAGGGAAGGGAAGAGGACGGTCAGATGCAGCCTATGACCCTGATGTTCAAAGTGGCGGGAGTGGATGAGAAAAGAGCCATTTTCCCGGGTTCCTTTGAAACGAATATCCCTGTACCGGACGGCATGGTTCAGGATTTGGGAAAAGCAAACCTGCCTTCTCCAGCAGGGCATGTGTTGCTGTACCGTTCCACGATTCCAGGGGTGGTAACTGTAAATATGACCAACTGCACGGGAGCCGATGGAACCAGTGCGGGGGATTTGGCCAGGGCGCACCGGGACTGCCGGATGCAGATGGAGGCAATTGTAGCATTTTTAAGGCGTTTCGTGCCTGGATATGAAGAATGCTATATTATCAGCAGCGCATCTATTATAGGCGTGCGGGAAACAAGACATTTTCTGGGAGAGAGCACAATCCGCAGGGAAGATGTGGAAAATGCGGTGCAGCATGAGGACTGGGCGGTGAAGGATGCCCATTTTAATTTCGACGTACATAATTTGACCGGGGCGGGGCTGGATGCCACCGGGTGCCAGGCAAAATTCACTCAAAAGAAGGGGTATACAATTCCTTATGGCTGCCTTGTTCCTAAAAAGGTGGAAGGGCTTCTTCTGGCCGGCCGGGATATTTGCGGAACACATATGGCCCATTCCAGCTACCGGGTTATGCCCATTTGTGTAAAGCTGGAAGAAGCCGCCGGAAATGCTGCGGCAATCTGTACCAGAGAAGGAATCTGCCCCAGACAGGTGCCTGTTAAGGAACTCCAGCAGATGCTTGGCAGATAGGCCGCTTTACGTATACTTTTTCCGGTATTCCTTTGGAGAGATTCCATTCATCCTCTGAAAAACCAGAGAAAAATAATTGGAATTGGAAAACCCTGTTTTCATGGATATCTCGGTAATGGAAAAAGAAGTATTTACAAGCAGTTTTTTTGCCTCTTCGATTCGAAGGAGGTTAATATATTCCCGGAAGTTGCAGCCGGTGGAAGACTTGAAGGTATGGCTGACATAGGAACGGCTGCAATGGAAGGCAGCGCAGATGTCCTCAATGGATATCTGCCTGTGAAAATTTTTTTCAATAAAAAGAAGGATATGGTTAAGAACATAATCCGCGTCTTGTGCCTGCGCCGGGGACTCCCCGTAGAGCAGGCATTCTTTTTGATAAAGAGTTTCCAGCATGGAGGAAAGTGGATAAAGCAAGGTATCGAGCAGGGTGGTATCGGGCAAATCGGCCGACAGATGCATCTTAAATAAACTGTGTACGGATTCATAATTCAAATCATATTTTTCACAGATATGCCTCAGCTTGCCTGCGGTGGTTTCCGTACAGGTACGGTAGCCGCTTACACTGATGAAGCCAATCACCTTTTCTTCCGGGAGGCTCTGTTTCAGGGGATAGACATATTCCGTTACTCCGCAGTGGCATACGCCCCAGAAAGGGCCGTTCTCCAGCAGTGAAAATAATTTTTGCTGGTTAATGATGCAATCATCCCAGATTTCAGGATGTGATTTTAAATAAATGCAGTAGGGATTGGAGTGGACACGGTAAGGAAGGAACTGCGCCAGATAAGGCGAGGTTATTTTCTGGAATTCATGAATGGTGATATTCCGCTGGAACACAGACTCCAGGTATTCCAGGTAAGCTAAAATATGGTTTACCAGATTCTGCATGTGGGCGCTCCTTTTCCAATGATGGCGTATTCGGTAAGAAAGATCAAAAATTCGTAACTGTTCAGTACCTTCACAGTTATTTGCAAGTATTCATTTAAAATCGCCTGCGGAGATGGGATTTTTGCACTCTTGAATCACTTTCTTACGGTCTGTGCAGTAAATGCACGGACCTGCTGAACAGTTACAAAAATTCTCCCTTTATTGTAAAAAATACAGGCAAATAAGTCAATCATACATGCACTTTTTATCTTAAATCAGAAAGAGAATGGAGGAATAAAGGATGGAATTTGTGAATCAGATTTGTTTCAGGAGTTATCTATTACCTTGTTGAACTGTATTATGAAGTTTAGAATATGATTGCTGAATGGCCGGCATGTCTTTTACATCAACTACAAGAATTTTACAAAAATAGGCTAACATGTTATAGCCTATAATGATAAAATATGCTACATTTTAAGTAAACTTTATTTTTTCTCAGATAAATAATACATTATAGAGTTTGGTATTTGACGGAAGCATTGTAGCTTGTTTTATTGAAAGGCGGCAGCTGTATGGGGAATTTATTAATTGTGGATGACGAACCGGATATTCTGGAATCTCTGGAGGAAATGTTTAAGTATGAATCTGGTTTGGATATAGATGTCTATGTGGCAAAATCAGCGACGAATGCGGTCAAGCTGCTGGAGAAAATAAAATTTGATGTAGTTATGACAGACATTAAAATGCCTGGAATGAACGGTATTGATCTGTTCAAGCTGATTAAAGAAAACTGGCCGAAATGCAGGGTGATTTTTCTGACCGGCTACAGGGATTTTGATAATCTATATGAAATCAGCGGCTACAAGGATGTAAGGTATCTGCTGAAAAGTGAAGAGGATGAGGTACTGATATCTGCAGTTGCTGACGCCTTCGAAGAAATTGATAAAATGATGCAGTCGGAAATGCAGGAAAGTGAGCATCAGAGTGAAATTAAAAAAGCCCAGAATGTTCTTCGCAAAAATGTTATGAGAGAATTTTTCCACAATACAGCAGCCGCCAATGTAACGCAGGAAGAACTTAATCGTATTAAAATACCTCTCCGATTTGATAAGGATTTGTTTATTTTTTTATTACGGGCAGATAACTTTGAAGAAAATATCAGCTTTGAAGAGGAAACGGAAAGGGAGGTGGCGCTTTGTGAAATAATTGAAGAGTTTCTGCCTCCCAGAATCAGTTATTACCTGTATTATGATATTAATGGCTATTATCTTCTGTTTTTACAGCCGGTTCGTTTCCCGGAGGATTCTCTTTCGGCAAGAACCTGGATGCGGCTGTATACTAATCTTGCGGGGGCAATGGAATATGTACAGGAAAAGGCCTTTATCTTATTCTCCCTTTCGCTTTCCTTTGTCACCTGTGATGAGAGATGCCGCTTGAGAGACGGACAGTCTTATTTGAACAGGCTGAAGCAGGAGGCTGCTGACAGGATTGGGAACAATGTGCAGAGAACGATTATGGCAGAGTCTGCTCCGTTAGCCTCAGGGCTTCTTGAGGATAATGCGCCGGTAAATCTTCAGCTGCAGGTAAAGCGGCTGGAGGAAGCCCTTGAAACAAAAAAATTTCGTGACTTTATGACCAGGCTGCAGCAGCTGACCGACGTGCTATGTGTGGAGGATAAAAAAGATACACTGAAGGCAACGGAGCTGTATTATAGTATTGCGATTCTTTTACTTCGGTATATTAATATAAATCATATTAAAAACAAAATAGGGTCGGATTACCCTCTGGATAAGTTAATTTACGTAGAAAAGCACGCAGGCATGAGAGAGGCTGCCAATTATCTGCAGGCTGTAGCCGGTGCTATTGCAGATGAAATGGATGCGGAAAGAAAGAGCAGAACCAATGATGTACTGGAAAAGGTACTGCTGTATATTGATAACCATCTGGCGGAGGATTTGACGCTGACCAGGCTTGCAGAAATCAGTTACCTGAATGCCTCCTATCTTTCCAGAATATTTAAGCAAAGATATGGCTGCAACATCACTGAATATATAAGTAATGCCAGGCTGGAAAAAGCAAAAAAACTGCTTACGACCACAGCCTGTAAAATCAATGAGATTTCTGTCCGCGTTGGATATCTGACGGCACCTTCTTTTACCAGGGTTTTTAAAAAGTCGGTGGGTATATCTCCGGTAGAGTATCGTGACAGATACGGAGAAAAAAATAATGATATATAAGAAATTGGGTAAAAGTATGATAAAGGGTATCGGATGCAAAAAATCAATCCGGACAAAACAACTGATTATTTTTGCTGTTTTTATGGCTGTCAATGTATTATTTTCCATGGTTTTGTATTTTCTGGCTACTGCTACGGTGAAAAAATCCATTTTTGACAAAATGGACGCTCAAGCTGATTTTTATCTGGAAACTATAGATAATCATTTAAAAAGTACGGAAAATATGCTCTACAATATGTTTTCCGATAGAAAACTTATTTTTCTGGTCGAACATACCAATCTTCTTAATGCCTACGAACTGAGGGATGCTTACCTGTCGGAACAGGAACGGATTATAATGCTGAAGGAAAATAACCCGCTGGTAGCTTCGGGCATTATTTATCTTCCGAATGCGAAGATGAAGATATCTGATTCCTATATTACAGATATGGATGCTGATGACTTTGAGGCTGTAAGGCAGAAATATACAATGTCGGATTTTCCTTTGAAATATATGGAGGGCTCCTTGTTTATGTCATCCTCCGGTGTGCCGGTATATCAGACCAGAGAATTGCCGGCTGTTTTGTTTGTGGTAGAATTTAACGAAAAAAAGATAAAAGAGACACTGCGGAATTTTAATACAATAGATAACAGTGGTTCCTTCCTATACCAGCCTGAACAGAGTATTTTTATTGAAAGCGGAGAAAATGCGGGAACGGGGAACAGAATTTTGGAACTTTTGCGGCCTGAACTTGAGGAGAAGGAAGAATTTTCCGATGTTATTAAAACGGAAGAGGGAAATTACCAGATATCGGTTACTCAATCTTCATATCTGGGATATTTTGTACAGTATGCACCGGAAAAAGAAGTCCTTAAAAACATGGAAAGCTATAAATGGCTCGTGTTTATTTATATTATAGGTGTAGCTTCAGTGGCAGTCGTATTTTCTGAAAGTATAGAAAAGACCATTCACAGGCCATTAAATAAACTGATGGAAGCCTTTTCAAAAGTGGAAAAGGAAAACCTCAGCTCTGGCGGGACGGAATACACAGGTGAGGATGAATTCAGCTATTTGTTTGAAGGTTTTAATCATATGCAGGATAAAACGAAGCGTTTGATAGAAGAACTGGTTTTGCAGAAGGAACTTGCTCAGCAGGCAGAGCTGAAGCAGCTCCAGGCGCAGATCAATCCGCATTTTTTGTATAACAGCTTTTTTTCTCTTAAAAATAAGATTAAGCGGGAAGAGCTGGAAGATGCGGAGAAGCTGGCTTCTCTTTTAGGAACTTATTTCCGGTTCCTTACCAGGAATGATGAAAACTGCATTTCTTTAAAAAGTGAAGTGGAGCATGCGCGAAGCTATACAGATATCCAGTATATGAGATTTCATGATCGGATTAATGTTTATTTTGAAGAACTTCCGAAGGAATATGAATCTGTTATGGTTCCCAGGCTGATTCTCCAGCCAGTAATAGAAAATGCTCTGAAATATGGCCTGGAAGAAAAGGAAGAGGGCGGAATGCTACGTATTACATTCCGGCCAAAGGAGGATATTCTGGAGATACATGTTGAAGACAATGGGCAGATGTTTACTGATGATACTTTGAGGGAATTAAGGGAAAAACTGGAGAAAACCGATGAAATAACAGGAATTATAAATATCCATAAGCGTCTTAAGTTGTACTGGGGTGAAAAAAGCGGGCTTGAAATAAGTCGAAGCAGTCTTGGCGGAGCGCATATCGTTATCAAAATATTTATAGGAAAATGACAGAGAGTCCCAGAACCGGGCGGATAGGGGAAAGAAGACCGGGCTAGAGGGGGGAAGGTTAAACTGCAACAATTGAAAAGGCTTATGCATGGCATTACCGGCAAAGTAATGCCATGTATAAGCCTTTTTGGTAAAGAAATGTTATGAAAGTAAAATATTGTAAATAGAAAGAGAAAAATTTTTCTATATAATTTTTGTTGTAGAGAAAATCAAAAAACACATGTGCGTATAACGTGCAGAAGGGAGTAGAAATGAAAAGGAAATGGTTTGAGAAGTTTTTGGCGGCTTTTATTGCAGTAACCTGCGTAACTGGGCTTGCGGCCTGCGGCAGTGCCGAAACGGCAAACAGTACTAATATGGCGCAGAGCGATGCAGTGCAGACGGAGGCATCCCAGACTGCAGCGGATACGGTGGATTCGGGTGAACTGAATCTTTATGGATATGAGGATCCGATTACCCTGAAAGTCGGGCTGGCCTTTAATTCTGATTTTGAGTGGCAGGGTGATGAAAGTGTAGATAATAATACCTGGTATAACCTTTATAAAGAAAACGGAATCAATCTTGATATCATGTATAACGTGGATGGCTCCCAGCAGGAGACGAAAAGAACCACTGCAATTGCATCAGGAAACTATCCGGATATCATGGCTGTCAGCGGCTCAGATTTAATTAAGTATGCGCAGACAGGTGTAATCGCTGACATCACGGAGGTTTATGAAAAATATGCTTCTGATCAGCTTAGGGAATATCAGGCATGGGGAGACGGAAATTCGCTGAATGCGGCAAAGGTGGACGGAAAATTATATGGGATTCCTCAGGTAAATGACTATCGTGGAGATGCGATGATGATGTTTATCCGTCAGGACTGGCTTGATAATCTGAATCTTGAAATACCGACTACCATGGAGGAATTAAAAGCGGTGGCCAAGGCATTTACAGAACAGGATCCGGACGGCAACGGGGTAGATGATACATACGGACTGGCGTTAAACGGTAAAGAAGGCTTTAATTACTGGTCAGGAATCCAGGCTTTCTTTGAAGGCTATGGTGCAGCTCCCGGTTATTGGAACGGGCAGTTTACTTTTATTGAAAAAGACGGCAAGGTAGTATGGGGCGGTTCCCTGGCAGAGGAAATGAAAGCAGGGCTTGCAGATCTTCAGGAGATGTATGCAAACGGCTCCCTGGCAAAGAACTTTGGTACAATGGACTATAATCAGATTACCCAGGATGTGGGAGCCGGAAGATGCGGTATTTATTTTGCACCCCGCTGGGGAGCTATGGTGCCTGTTGTTGATGCGGTTAAAGCAAATCCTGAAGCACGTATTGTATCCGCAAAGATTCCTGACGGTATGGGAGAAGGGTCTTCTAAGCCTTATATCCCGACAACCCCCGGAACCTATTTTGTAATCAGCAGCAAATGCAAGAATCCTGAAGCACTGATTAAGCTGTGCAATCTGAGTGTGGATAAACTTTGCTATTATGAAGATGAGACAGAGTATGATATGTATACAGGAAAAGGCGGCGTATACAGCGGCTGGAAAGCATGTCTGGTTCAGCTTACTTCTCAGGGAGAGGCTGTTGAAAATATCGATGAAGAACATGAAGCAATAAAAACTGGAAATAAAGAGGGACTGACCCAGTCCCAGTTAATTGATGTGACTAATATGGAAGCTTATACCACAGCAGTAAAGGATGGTACTCTTATTGAAAAACTGGAAGCGGAGGATCCCGATGTTCTGGCTGGAATAGGAATGTGGACCGTATCCGGAGACGATTTGGGAGGCGGAATTACTATGGTGGATCTGATTAAAGATAATAATTATAACTATTCGGTCTATAACTATATTCCTACAGAAACAATGTCATCAAAATTTTCCACGCTGGATAAGCTGGCCCTGGAGACTATTGTAAAAATTATATCAGGGGACAGTGTTGACAGCTACGACACCTTCTTACAATCCTGGGAGGCACTTGGGGGAACCGAAGTTACCAGAGAAGCACAGGAATGGTACGACCAGAATCATTAAGGGAAAACGCAGGCAGGCATAAGTTTTTACTTATGCCTCCTGTTTTAAAAGAGGAGTATGGTTTATGAGAAAAAAGAAACAACGCATGAGTAATTCAGCAAGATCCCGGCAGAGGGCATTCCACATGATGCTTTTTTTACCGGTTTTGCTGCTGTTTATTTTTAATTATCTGCCGATATTTGGTCTGGTTATGGCGTTTCAGGATTTCCAGCCGGGGCTGGGCTTCTTAAAGTCAAAGTGGGTCGGCTTTGATAATTTTAGAACAATCTATTATCTGCCCGATTTTCTTCCGGCATTGAGAAATACGCTGATGATAGCTTTGGGAAAGATTATCGGCAATATTGCAGTGCCTCTTACCTTCGCTCTGATGCTTAACGAGATTAAAAATAAATTATTTAAAAAGACCGTACAGACGGCAACATATCTTCCCTACTTCCTATCCTGGATTGTTCTGTCAGGTATTCTGATAAACTTTCTGTCACAGGGAAATACCAAAAGTGACACCGGACTTTTTAACATGTTCCTTCAGACCATTGGACTGATTGGAGAACCGGTAAATTTCCTGGGGGATAAGAACATATTCCCGTGGACGATGATTCTGACGGATGTGTGGAAAAACTTTGGCTATAATGCCATTGTATATCTGGCGGCACTGACAGGGATTGATCCCGGTTTATATGAGGCAGCCGCCATTGACGGCGCCGGCAGATGGAAACAGACGATTCATGTCACCATTCCGGGAATTGCGCCTATTATTACCCTGATGACGGTTCTTTCCATCGGAAATATTTTGAATGCCGGATTTGATCAGATTTTTAACCTGTACAGTGCAAGCGTTTATTCTACAGGTGATATTATTGATACACTTGTTTACCGCCTGGGTCTTGTGAATCAGCAGTATTCGCTTTCCGCCACAGTAGGCTTTTTTAAATCGGTGGTTTCCGGTATCCTGATTGTAGCCTCTTATAAGCTGGCAGATAAATTTGCCGGATATCGTGTATTCTGAGAAGGAAGGGATAAAGGTCAATGAAAAAAATAAAAGTTTCTCCGGCAAGAAAATTATTTAATATATGTAATGTTGTTGTTATTACTCTTATTATGTTAATCTGCCTGGTTCCTATCTTAAATGTATTGGCGCAGTCGTTCAGCAGTTCCCATGCAATTGTTCAAAATAAAGTAAGGCTGTTTCCTGTGGAATTTACCACATCCGCTTATTCCTATGTTATGAAAAACAAGGATTTCTGGCAGGCAGCTTTAGTTTCTGCAGAACGTGTGCTCCTGGGGGTTCCCATTAATATGCTGCTTACGGTTCTGGCGGCATACCCGCTGTCTAAAAGCGACAGGGTTTTTAAGGCAAGGAAATATTATTCAGCATATTTTGTGTTCCTTATGATTTTCAACGGCGGTTTGATTCCCACCTACTACGTAATTTCCAAACTGGGACTGATCGATACAATCTGGGCATTGGTGCTTCCCTGCGGCGTGCCGATTTTTAATGTCATATTGATGATGAATTTCTTCAGAGGCATTCCTGAATCTCTGGAGGAATCAGCTATGTTGGAAGGCGCGGGACAATGGACTATCATGAGCAAGATTTATCTGCCTTTATCTAAACCCTCTATTGCGACGGTGACTTTGTTTTCCCTGATTAACCATTGGAACAGCTGGTTTGACGGACTGATTTATTCTAATTTTACGGATAATTATCCGCTTCAGTCCTATCTTCAGACCATGGTAGTGGATATGCGTTCCATTATTCAGAGCGGGAATATGGAAGATATAGTAAATGCACTGAGTGTAAATGATAAAAACCTGAAGGCTGCTCAGATTTTTATTTCCATTATCCCTCTGATGGTTATTTATCCGTTCTGCCAGAAATACTTTACGGCAGGACTGACTTTAGGAAGTGTGAAAGGGTAAAAAAGTGGAAAATACGATTCAAATTATAAAGAATAACTTTGAAAAAGGAGATAAGCTTCTTCCTATGGGAGGAAGGGACAAGGCCGGCAATAGATTTGAAGTAGACAATATCAGCTTTATGAAAAATGGCAGGCGTTTTATTCCTATAATGGGAGAATTCCATTTTTCCCGGTATGAGCCGGAGGCATGGGAAGAAGAGCTGCTGAAAATGCGTGCAGGCGGTGTGGCTATTATCGCTACTTATGTATTCTGGATACACCATGAGGAAGCCGAAGGTGAATGGGATTTTACAGGATGCAGAAATCTCAGAGGCTTTTTACAAATATGCAGGGATATCGGAATGCCGGTATGGCTCCGTATTGGCCCCTGGGCACATGGAGAATGCCGAAACGGAGGGTTTCCGGACTGGCTTATAAAAGACGGAGCCCCTGTACGTATTAATGATCCTGTATATCTGAAACGCGTGGAGCGTTTCTGGGAGCAGTTGGGAGAACAGGCAGAAGGAATGATGTGCATGGACGGAGGGCCGGTTCTGGGAGTTCAGCTGGAAAACGAGTATGGACACTGCGGCGGACCGTCAGACAGTAAAGAAGGAATGGCACATATGCTGACCCTGAAAAAAATGGCGCAGGCGGCAGGTTTTATAGTTCCTTACTATACTGCCACAGGCTGGGGCGGCGCTTATGTACCGGATGGTGAAGCGCTTCCGGTACTGGGTGGATATGTGGACGCACCCTGGGCGGATCATGTGCAGGAAATGCCTGCCAATACCAATTTTATTTTTTCTTCTTACAAAATGGATGATACGATTGGCTCCGACTTCAGTAAAAAAGAAGAGAACAATTTTACCTTTAATATACATAAGAATCCTTATCTGACAGCGGAGCTGGGAGGCGGACTTCAGGTGACGAGTCACAGAAGAACATATCCCTGGCCGGAGGATATACAGGCGCAGGCGTTATGTATGCTGGGCAGCGGTGCCAATCTCCTGGGCTACTATATGTACCATGGCGGAATAAATCCGGACGGGAAATACAGTACGCTTCAGGAATCCAGGGCAACCGGATATAATAACGATCTTCCGATAAAAAGCTATGACTTCCAAACCTGTATTCGGGAATCCGGAGAAATCAACACAAGCTTTGGAGCTTTGAAAAAACTTCATTTATTTATTTCTTCATTTGGAGAAATTTTAGCCGGAGCAGATACTTATTTCGCACAGAAGCAGCCGGAATCGGCAGACGACTGTCATACCTTGCGGATGGCGGCAAGAGTAAATATTTCAGACGGATTGGGATTCCTGTTTGTGAATAATCATCAAAGGAAACGCAGGATGGATGATCATAGGGAATACAACGTCCGCATTGTCTGGGAGGGCGGTGAAAAAATTCTGGGACATATCAACATAAAGGGCGGAGAATGCGCTGTTTTTCCTTTCCGTATTCCCGGAGGCACAGAGACAGGTAACGGAAAGGAGCTTATGCCGGTATCTCTTCTTCCTGCATGGACAAACGCTTCGCTGCTGTGCAGGCTTGGAAAGCGTATTTTCTTTTGGTCAGATTTGGAAAGACCGTACTTTGAGTCAGAAAAGGAAGATGCTGATTATGTGATATTAACAAAGGCGCAGGCAGACAGAGCCTTTCTGACGGGAGGGCATCTGTATATTACCGAGAGACCTGACAGCTGCCTGATTGAGGATAAAGGACAGCAGTTTCTGCTTACTAAGGCTGAAAAAGAAACTATAATGATATATAGCGGGACAGGAGCACCAGAACAGGTTAAACTGGAGGCAACGTCGGTGAAAGTTTCCGTAAAGGCAGAATTATTCAGAGAAGAACAGGATACGGATGGAAGTGCGGCTTATAAGGAATATATGATACAAATAGAAAAATTAACGGCAGGTACTGTACATCAGCTTTATCTTGAAACAGAATATGACGGCGACCGTGCAGAGGTTTACATTAATGGAAAGCTGGCTGATGACTGGTTTACCAATGGTGAAAAATGGCATATGGCACTGAAGAGATTCGGATATCCTGAGGAGTTGGTAATTCGTATTTATCCCAGTAATAAACCAATTCCTAATCCTTATGGAAATAAGGTATATTATGATCTGCCGGTAAAAGAGGGATGTGAACTTTATGACGTGAAGGTGCTGCCCGAATATAAGATAAAGATTTGATAATCAATATCTGCTCTTTTGCATTAGTTTCGGTAAAACTGCATTGTGCCAAATATCATGAAGGCTGTATGAATAACTACCGGAAGCTGTTTCAGATGATTAATAAGATCACGTTAAAAAAATGGAGGCACCGTAAGAATTTACGGTGTCAGACTGTAGACAAAACGGTTCGCGATGTCATGTCCGCGAACCGTTTTTTTAGCCATTTCCAAATTGCCAGTTTCTTTAGATTCATGCATCCAAATAAGAGGTTTAGCTCCATTTTAATCTTAGCCAGACCTCTGTATTGAGTGTATCTCATTCCGTGTTTTTCCTTTGCATCTGCAAACACACTCTCTATGGTTTCCTTGCGTTGTTTTTATCGTTCCTTCATTCCGCTTGTATGACGGATTTCTTCCACCTGCTCCATGTAGTTTTCCCATACATGACGGGTAATTACTTTTACGCATTCTTTACTGTTTGTGCAACGATTCCGGTATGGACAGCTTTGGCAACTTTTATACTACCGATATCCTTCACGGTTTGTTGTGTTGTAATGAAGCACTTTGTGATTCGGGCATAGATAGCAGTTAAAGAATTCATCGTATACAAAATCATCCTTTTTGAAAAATCCTTCTTGACGCACAGGCCTTTTATATGGCATGACCGGTGTCTTTCCGTCTTTTATCAGCTGGCGGGCGATTGACGGTATCTTATATCCTGCATCCATCACTTAGTATTTGCCATATTTCCGATTCTGCCTTAACCGTCGGTATAAATGCCAGAACGACACACTGTCATGGACATTCCCCGCAGTCACCTCAAAATCCAAAATATAATTATTCTTGTCACAACAGGTGTTGGCAGCATAGGCAAAGACCTGCTTATGCTCACCTTTGTGGAACCAGCCGCTATCAGGGTTAGTGGTGCTGACCTTCGCGTGATCATTTCCGGTTCCTTTTCTTTTTCTTTCAGTGGCTTCTTTCCGTGCTCCTGACGATCCCTTTCGATTTCTTCCTGCAGTTCTTTCTCATAACTGCGTGCTTCTTTTTGGATAACCTCATTACGATATTTATGCGAATTGGCACTGGCTTTGATGTGCGTGCCGTCAATAAACAGGCTTTCTGTATCAAGAAAGCCATTTGCTGCAGCCTCGGACCGTATCCTTGAGAAAATTTTTTCAAACAAATCCGTATCTTTAAAATGTCTGGAGTAGTTTTTGCCAAAGGTAGAAAAATGAGGGATTCCCTCATGCATTCCATAGCCCAGATACCACCTGTAAGCGAAATTTACTTCGATTTCACGGATTGTTTTGCGCATGGAAGGGATTCCGAAAATGTACTGGATCATGGCAATTTTAATCAATACCACCGGATCGGTACTATCACGTCCAAAATCACTGTATAAATCTTTCACTTCCTCATATATAAAACTCATGTCAATTGCTTCATCCAGCTTGCGTACCAGATGATTTCCAGGTACAAGATCCTCCAGATTTGCAATTTCCATTTGTGTTCTTTCTGCGTTATCTTTTTTCCCCATCATAAAGAAAAACCTGCCTTTCCTGATGACACTATTATACCATCTGGAAAGGGCAGGTTAAACTGAAAATAGACAACCGCCTGACGATTGTCTACAGTCTGATTCTCCTCCTGAGCCTTCAAACTCCAGTTCCTCAAAACGCGGACAACAATCAATTCCTGCCCCCGTTCTTTTGAATCGGAAAATGTATAAATCATCTTCTGTTCCCGAGCAATAATTACTATTTTATGGAGCTTGCTAATCTTTCCTGATTCCTGTAATACTTAATCAATTATTTATTTGTTGAAATCATCCGAGAAATCAGTATATGTCCGCTCAAGCATTATTGTGAAGAAAAACAGGTACTTACAGAGCTAGTGAATCAGAAATAGAACGTCATAAATAAAGATAAAAATAGAAAAGTTAAGAAAAATATCTTTTCTTAAGAATTATTCCCTTGCAAATCGCAAGATTTAAACGTAATCAAAAGAATACATTCTGTTTTTTAACATTCTCATTTGTTAAGATGACATTAGCTAAAGCAAACATGAGAAAAAGATATAACTATTGCTATGTATGAAATTTAAATGTTTTGCTGAAGTCCTGTGGGTTATCTTCCACTGTCTATTTATCACTGTCATCAGACGGAGGAATTGGTTAACAATGAAGCAGGTTTCATTGCAATATGAACTGTCCGTTCATATGTTAGTGCAAGGTGGTTTACTGGAAACTGCTATATTCTCGGTCTGGCATAGAAAACTGGGATTTTGATAGACTTCGGAGGGAGGGGAGTTTGAAAGGGGTAATTCCATTCTGCAGGAACAAAGTATTAAAAATAGAATTTGTAAATCTTATTAATCAAGTGCCAAAGATTCCGAGAAATTATGAATGGGAAAAAGGAGGTTAAGCAAGAAAATGAAAAAAAGGTGGGATCTTAAAGACGATATAAGGCGAAGATGGCAGCTATATCTAATGTTGTTGTTGCCGGTAGTTTATATTATTATTTTCTGCTATATACCAATGTATGGAATTGTGATTGCTTTTGAAGATTATTCATTTAGAAAAGGTGTTTTCGGAAGTGATTGGGTAGGGTTAAAATACTTTATACAGTTTTTTGATAGTCCAGATTTTGCGAGGGTGTTAAAAAATACGTTGGTTTTAAGTTTCTACCAATTATTAGTAAGTTTTCCAGCACCGATTATATTAGCACTTGCTTTACATATTATTGGTGGAAAGCATTTTAAAAAGTTTATGCAGACGTTGACGTATGCGCCATATTTTATTTCTACCGTAGTACTGATAGGTATTGTAAATCAGTGTCTTCATTTGAATATGGGAATTGTAAATAATCTTTTTGAGTTAATTGGATTGAATAGGATAGATTTCATGGGAAGAGCTTCTTATTTTAGACATATTTATGTGTGGTCAGGCATATGGCAGACATGCGGGTATTCAGCCATTATTTATATTGCATCGCTTGGCAATGTGGATCAATCACTGGTGGAGGCTTCGCTTATCGATGGAGCAAATCGTTTGCAGAGAATTAAAGCTATTGAGTTACCGGCTTTAAAGCCAATTATAACTATTCAGTTAATCATGGCAGTAGGTAGTATTATGGGTATCGGCTTTGAAAAAGTATTCTTGATGCAGAATAGTTTGAATACACCGGTATCTGAAATTATTTCGACCCTGGTATATAAAAGAGGCTTACATGATATGCAGTATTCTTTTGCTACAGCAGTAGGCTTATTTAATACGATAGTCAATTTTACATTGTTGTTTGTCGCAAATAAGCTGTCGCAGAAATTCGGTGAGACAAGTCTTTGGTAGGAGTGGAAAAATGCAGAGAGAAAAGCTGATAATGGAAAAAAGTAAAATTAAGCTATACCATAGTGTGTCTGATAGAATTTTGCTGGCATGCATATGGGTATTGTTGATTTCAATTATGATAGTATTTTTAGGACCGATTTTATTTATTCTTGCATCTTCGTTTAGTGATGCAAAGGCGGTATCAGCAGGAAAAGTATTTTTGTGGCCGATAGATTTTTCGCTGCAGGGTTATAAAATCATCTTAGAATCATCTAATATTATGAGAGGATTTTTGAATTCAGTAGCATATACCATTGTAGGTACAATTATCAGTGTAACATTGACACTGCTTGCAGGATATCCGTTGGCACGAAAAGATTTGCAGATTCGTGGACCGGTAATGTTTATGTTTACAATAACAATGTTTATCAGTGGCGGTATGATTCCTACATACCTTGTTGTAAATAAACTGAATTTAATTGATACATTCTGGGCAATGGTTATTCCCTCAGCGATGGGAGTCTGGAATGTAGTCTTGATAAAGACCTATATTCAGAGTTCGATACCGGGAGAGATTTTTGAGAGTGCATGTGTGGACGGATGCTCTGATTGGAAATATTTTACTAAAATGGTAATTCCGCTTTCAAAACCGATTATTGCTGTTATGGTACTGCTTTATGCCGTAGGAAAATGGAATGATTTTATGTCAGGTCTGCTATATATTAATGACGTAACAAAACAGCCATTGCAGTTGATTCTGCGAAATATCCTGATTGTGGGCGATACTGGAAATATGAAAATGACTCTTGACGAACAGATGCACAGACAGGAATTAAAAACATTAATGCAATATTCACTGATTGTGGTATCTTCACTTCCTGTGATGATTCTCTATCCGTTTATACAAAAACATTTTGTGAAAGGAATTATGATGGGATCTATCAAAGGATAATTTAGAACCATAACAGTTGAAAAAAAAAGGAGAATATTACTATGAAAAAACAAAAAATTGCAACACGGGTAACATCCATGGGGCTTGCAGCTATGATGTTGTTAGGCGGCTGTGGAGCTGAAAAGGAAGCAAACAATGTAGAAGGGAGTGGAAATGAATCAGGAGTGCCTGTTATTTCAGTAGCTCTTCCAATGTCTGAAAATACGGAATATTCAGATAAAAACTATGCTATTCGCCATTTGGAAGAAAATACAGGAGTGAAACTTGAGTTTGTAGCACTTCCAATGGATGCAGGGGAGGCGGAGACAAAATTAAATCTGATGTTAACAAGTGGAGAATATCCGGATGTTATTGCTTATAATTTGGATAGACAAAAAACAGTAAAATTTGGTGAGGATGGTGTCTTTATACCAATTAATGACTATTTTGAAAAGGATGGGGATAATTTAAAGAAACTTTTTAAAGAGAGACCTCAGTATGAAAAAACTGCGTATGCGCCGGATGGAAATATGTATGGCTTTCCGAGAATATCAGAAAGCTATCACGGTCAGGCGTATCCAAAACTCTGGTATAATACAGAATGGCTAAAGGAACTTGGATTAGATGAACCTACAACTACAGAGGAGTTAAAAGAAGTGCTAATTGCTGTGAAAAACAGTGACTATAATGGAAATGGAAAGGCAGACGAAATTCCGCTTACAGGAAGTCCTGATTGGGATTGTCAGTTGGAATGGTTCCTTATGAACTCTTTTATTCCGTGTGATAAAGACACACTTTCCTATGCAAAGGATGGAAAAGTTATTTTTGCTTGTGATAAACCGGAATTTAAAGCAGGACTTGAGTATATGAATGATTTGTTTGAGGAAGGTTTAATTGACCCAACTACTTTTTCCCAGAAAAGTGATCAGATGCAGCAGGTAATTCGTTCTGATGAAAAGCGTGTATTCGGCTATACGGCAGATCACTTTGGAATGGGTATTGATATTGAAAACAGAGATTTAAATAAGGCAATTTCTGCAATGATTCCAGTGGAAGGTCCTACAGGTGCAAGATATCAGTTACATCAGGACTATGTGGATATGTCATCAAATTATTGCTGGTTTATTACAGATAAGTGTGAAGAACCAGAAGCTGCTTTTAAAGTTGGAGAATATCTTTTGTCTGATGAAGCTTTGATGATTCAGCAGTATGGTGAAGAAGGTGTAGGCTGGAAAAGACTAGACAGCCCTACCGAGTCTATTCTTTCAGGAGTAGATGCTATTTATAGTATCATTTATAATGAGGAAGAAAATGAAAAAAATACACAGACTTGGGGAGTTCCACTTTGGTTTGCAACTTCAGAAAACCGGGCTAAATTTTCTCCTATTCCAGAAGATATGTATGCCCCAAGTTCCTATGAAGCAAGATTGTTTCAGGAGACCAGTAAAGTAGTTGATTATTTCTATCCGGAATATCTTCCTAAAAAGATTTTTTTTGATGATGTAAATGAATCTGAAGAATTCATTACACTCAGAACTTCTCTTCAGGAATATGTGAAGACATCTGTAGCTCAGTTTATCACTGGCGAATTAAGTCTGGAAAAGGATTGGGATTCATATGTGGAAACTTTGAAAGGTTATGGTGTGGAAACCTATGTGAATTTGTATCAGAAAGCATATGATGAATTTAATAGTGTTGAATAGAGCATAAACACAGGATATTGTTTGAAAAATAAAGTTAATCAGGAAACAGTGAATATCCATAAGGATGAACTGTTTCCTGACTAAAAATATAATGGAGAAAATAGTATGGTGGGATACCAAAATGAATGGCAAAAAATAAAACAGAATTTATCAAAATATAGTAGTACTTGGACTGGTACGGATTATAAAGAAGCTGTAAGTAATAAAATGGCGCAAACAGCATTACTTGGAAATGGAGACTTAGGTATTGTTTCGTCAGGAAATTTATATGAAAAGACATATCTGATCTGTAAAGGGGATTTTTGGAATTGTGGTGATATGAAGAAAGATTCTGTAGAAAAGGCAGATTCTAAAAGAGTCTCTCCTCTTGCTGTTGGAGGGATTTCTGTTTGCAGTCAAGATAATACGTTGAAAATTATATCAAGTGAAGAAGAACTTAGTATATTTAATGGTGAATTAAAGACTTATATAAAATATGAAGAAGCTTCATTTATAATGACAAGCTGGATATCACAGGAAGAAAATCTGTTGATCACAGTGATTGAAAATAAAGGTAATCAAAAAGCACATTTGAAAGCAAAAGTGTGGGCGCATAAAGAAATACCAGAGTTTAAATCAGAGTCAGGAACAGTAGATGGCCAGATATGGTTTTCGAGAAAAAGTAATAATGAAGCAAATACAAATAAAAAATCATGGACTTCAGAAGTATATGTACAAACAAAAATACTTGGAATAAAAGTTGATACAAAAAATATAGATAATTATTGCTCGGAATTAAACTTTAATTTAGAAAGAGATGCAAAGGTATACTTAATTACTGCAGTAGGAGGAGGTGGAAAAACATATGATTGTCATGGAAACCTGAATATGGAGGCGCCAAGTATTCAGGCTAAAAATATGCTGAATAATATGCTTTCAATGGAAAGTATTTATAATAATCGTCAGAAAAGCGAAGAGTGGTGGGAAAAATACTGGATGAAATCCCATATAGAGATTGGTGATGATTTAATTCAGCGCTATTATTATGGTTCTCTTTATTATATGGGAGCCGGTACACGCGAAAACAAACTAGTACCTGGACTTTATGGAATTTGGACAACTACAGATGGTGCAATGTGGAATGGGGATTATCATTTGAACTATAATATGATAGCACCATTTTATGGAATGTATTCCAGCAACAGATGTGAATTTGCAAAGGCATTGAAAGATCCGCTGTTAGATTATATGGAAGAGGGGAAACGCAGGTCAAAAGAAGACCTTTCATTAGTTTTTCCGAATTATATTTCTGGTGGACCAGGAATGAAAGCATCAGGGGAAATTTTTGCGGGAAGAAAAGATTTAAGGGAAGGAATTGAGGGTGGAATTCTGTATCCGGTTGCATTAGGACCTTGGGGAAGTACATCTTGGGGGAAAGATGGTGCATATTTAATGCAGGTATTTAATGCAGGATTTTCTGGATTAGGGTTAACAGCATATTACAGTTATACACAGGATGCGGAATATATAAGAGAAATATATCCATTCCTTGAAGCGAATATAAATTTTTATCTGAAATGGTGTGAGAAAGAAGAGATTGAAGACGGAAGATTCAGATATATTATCTGGTCTGGTGCACATGAAGGAACATTTGACAAGAACGCATCTGCGGCATTAGGAGTGATAAAAAATATTCTACAATGTTTACTAAATGCAGTCGAAAATGGCCATATTCAAGCTTCAGAAGAGAAACTTTTGAAATGGAAAGATTTAGACGAACATTTAGCGGATATTTACCTGGAAAAATGGAATGATGGTAAAATATTTAATAAAGTGGTAGTTCCATTGAGTGAAAAGGGGGTGAAACTGGAAGCAAAACAAGCTACAGTTAATCTTGAATTTATTCATCCGGGTGAACAGTTGGATTTTGATTCGTCATCGGATTTGATAGAGGCGGTAAAAAACTCACTTGAGCAAAAAGAGTTAGTAAATCAGGAGATATGGAATCAAATTAATAATACCCCTAAGATGTATATACATGCAATAAGGGCAGGATATAATCCACAGTATGTTATGGACAAGTTCAAGATATATTTAAAAAATATGAAAAAAAATTTTACAATTTATGACGGGTATCATGGAATAGAAAAAGCAGGGGCCATTGAATTTATTAACAATATGCTGCTACAAAGTGCAGATGGAATACTGAAGGTGTTTCCAGTATGGACAAAAAAAGATGCGTCTTTCAGCTGTTTGAGGGAAAAAGGAGCCTATATTGTCTCTTCAGAAATGAAAGATGGTGAAGTCAAATATGTTGATGTAGTCAGTGAAACAGGTAAACCGGTTGTGATTGTCTCACCATGGGATAAAGTACGTGTTGTAGATGAAAATGAAAACACTATAGCATTTGTAGAAGGAATGACAAAAAATAGTGAAGAACGGACAATTGCGTTTAAAGCATTGCCAGGAAAAACATATCGAGTTGTGAAAAATAATAATATTTCAAGAACGTAAATCAGGGGATGGTACAGAGTGACAGGGGAAAGAGTTGTGTTGGCATTTACTGGATATGTTTGAATGTATGAAGTTTCATAAATAACCTATTAAACTTTATTGTTTAATGTTACCTCCATAGTGCTAGGTGGGGCAACAATGTTATACAAAAAGCATACAGAAATAATTCAAACAATTAAATATGTTACTTTTCAAGGGTTATGGAAGCTTTGCAATTTCTTCATAACCCTCGTTTTTTTTCTGGTTTTCATTCTGAGTTGGTGAATTTTCAGGGTTGCTGTAAACAGTAACTTTTCAAGAAACTTTATTTAGAAAAAGAAATAATTTCTAGTTTCATCTGATAAGTATCTGGGGTAAAATGAATATGTCAAACATTGTTTTTTAGTCCTTATTCGGATTGCAGAATAAAATTGATTAAGGGAAACATTTGCTTTGATGAGAAAGATTAAGACAGGAAGTGGTTTTAGTGATTGGGATAAGAATAAATATTTGTGTCGCTGACCTGGCCGTGGAGCGGAGATTTTTATGAAAAACAAGAAAATATATATCAGATTGATGAGTACATATTTAGTTACATTCTTGCTTCCATTTTTCATAAGTATAATAAGTCTGGAAAATTTTGCAACTTACAGACAGGAGGAAATTTGCAGGAGTGTTTTGACGAATTTGAACCATACGAAAGAGATGATTGATAAGAATTTTAAAGAGATATATTCACTTATTTATAATTTAACTGCTAACAATACAATTCAGTATGCTGCAACACAGATGGATGAGCAGGATAAATATATTAAAGTCTCAAAATTGTATGATATACAGAAATATATGAATATAATACAACTTCCTATGTTTTCAAAAGAGTATTATCTGTATTTTGAAAAAAGCGACATGGTAATCAGTCCGCAACATATTTTTCTGACACAGGATTCTTACAGGGCATTTTTTCAGTATGATGGAATGGAGCCAAATAAATGGGAAAAAGAAATGGAAGGAATTTATTCAAATCGAATTTTTCCGAGTGCCGGAATATTGCAGAATGAAATAAATTATGATGGAATGCTGTATGTACAGCCATTGGTTACAGTTCTCGGGATAAAAGGAAACTTTGTAGTCCCTATTCGGAGTGATTATATAAAAGAATTGTTGAACGTACCGTATGTGATGAGCGGGGGGTGGATGTATATAACGGATGCGGATAATCAGGTATTAATGAAGATACCGTCTGCGGATAATCAGTTTTCGTTAATACCGGAGAAAAATATAAATAGTGAGGCAGATATACAGACTGCTGAAGTGTTCGGGACAAAGGTTCATATTATAAAGTCAGTTTCCAAAGAAACAGGACTTACATTTGTTGCAGTTATACCGCAGAAAGAGGTGTTGGTACAGATAAGGCAAAAACAACGTAATATGATTATTTTAATGATTTCAACTGTTGCAGTGGGGGGAATGTGTATTTTGTTGTTTGTCAGGTATCGCAGTCGAAAAATTGCAGATATTTTACAGATCCTGTTTAAGATTGAAGATATAGAGCCGGTGAATAGGACGAATGATGAGATGATGTATATCTCAAATTCCTTAAAAAAATTAATTAGTAATAATACAAGTCTGAAGAATAGTGTACAAGAGAAAGAACTGATGACACGGGAAATGTTGTTAAAAAGTCTCTTGTTTATTGCTGAAGATAAAATAGAGGAGGAACTGAAAAAATATGATATTTATTTGGAAGATAAAAAGATATTGATGCTAACATTTATAATGACTTCTGAAAATCAGGGAGAAACTGGAATTGCTGCAGAAAATTTGTCTATTTATAAACAGATACTTCAGACAACAATAGGAGAAATTGTTCCAGGTAAACAATATATGTGCGATATGGACATTAAATCAGGCGTTATTCTTTGTGCTTTGGACAAAGAATTTAATCAGAATCCGGAGGAAGCGTTCGGTGAACAATTGAAAAAATTAAGTAATATTTTCTTGGAAGGATATGATGTTCGCTTAAGAATAGGGGTAAGTAACATTTGTATGGCAATATCACAAATAAGCAAGGTTTATGATCAGTTGTCCGAAGTGATACAATATGGCTTATGTTCTAAAGAAAATGTATTATTCTATAATGAGTATATTGAAACCAGAGAATACTACTATTTTCCAATGCCGCTGGAGGAACGTCTTATAAATGCAGTGAGAACCGGAAATCTTGAAATTATGCATAACCAATTGCGGGAAGTATATCAGATTAATGTATTGGAAAGAAATATCAAACCAAATATGATGCATTTTTTGGTAAATGATTTACAATGTACTCTATTCAGAACTTTACATGGACTAAGTGAAAATATTGAAATTGATGAAGAAGAAATTTATAGATGTCTGGAACAACTAAGTAATGAAAAAAATATTCTTTTGCGTTTTAAGACGATTAATGATCTTTTTAGGCAAATCTGTGAGAAAGTGTACGAAAAAAACTGTGGTACTAGTGATGAACAGAAAGAAGCGATTCGAGAATATATCATGAAGAATTACAGTTGCAGTGATTTAGGATTGAGAAAAATTGCTGATGACTTTGAATATTCTAGCGCATATTTTTCAAAATTATTTAAAGATTTATTTCAGGAGAACTTTGCTGTGTATCTGGAAAAAATCAGAATTGAGCAGGTGTGCATGCTTCTGGATGGAGAGGACACAATGGAAAAAATAGCAGTAAAGACAGGATACAACAGTGTATATGTAATGAGAAATGCATTTAAGCGTGTGAAAGGTTTGACACCGAATGAGTACCGCAAGGTTCATACAACGAAGAAAGAGAAGAAATAATAGTTTCAGGAATTGGAAGTGGGGGGGGAAAATTCCTTTCGAGGAGTGAAAAACTATGTACAAATTTACTGATAGATAATACACAGAGCCGTTTTCTCAGTTTCAATCAGCTCTTGGAACTGACTCCATAAGAATCTTAAGAGACGCTGGCTTAAAATGGCAGGTACTATTCTATGGGAGATATTTGAAAAGAAATACTCCCGATTATCCAAGGAAAGAATGGGTGTACAGCAAAGCCTATGTATCAAAGAAGGTTATGTACCGACGTTTAAAGAGCTCCTACTTCTGATAACCATATACAAAGTATATGAGCAACAGCAGTAAATGTATCAAAACAAAGTACACAGTGTAGATAACCGGATTCGGCTGGATTGAGAAAAATCTTATGAAGCTTACCACCAAAGCATTGCTCTTATGGAAGCGATAGAGCGTTTCCGGGAACATACCGGGCATTACCTAGAATGGTTACTTATGGATTAGATATATCGAACCAGAGAAAACCGAAGATTTTGTAAAGATTATGGAATCTGGTTATCTGATCCAAATCGTGGAGGAACAAGTTTAGTAAAGCAGTCAGTCAAAGATAAAAAACAGGAATATAAGGATATTATCTATCGAATCGTAGTGGAACGTTCATTCAGATTAAGTACAAGTTACAAGTAACAGATAATTCCCCGCATGCTTATTTCACTCTGGAAAAGTCCTGGGGGGGGGGCAAAAGACCTTCTGCCCCCCCAGACATCTTATATATGGTATTATTCTACATCCTGCAATGCTGCAAAATCCTCTTCCCCGGTGCGGACCTTGACAACTCTGTCAACACTGTATACGAAGATTTTACCGTCACCGATATGCCCTGTATATAGAGTTTTCTTAGCCGTATCGACTACGCTGTCAACTGAGATCTTGCTGACTACAACCTCGATCTTGACCTTTGGAAGCAGGGTGGCGTCAACTTCAACACCGCGGTACATTTCTCCGGAACCCTTCTGAATGCCGCAGCCCATAACCTGAGTGACGGTCATACCGGTAACGCCCAACTCATTGAGCGCTTTTTTGATCTTGTCATATCTGGAAAGCCTGGTAATAATGACAACCTTGTGTATGTCGGTATCTGCAGCGGAGGTCTGTTTTACGACGCTGATGGCTGCGTTCTTCTGTGCTTCGGAGGCCATTTCGTAATCGGAAGCGCCAAGGCTTGTATTCTGGTTGATATCCATCGTCATAGTGTTGGAAACGTCCAGGATGGAAAAACCGGAGTAGGCGCTTGCCAGGCCGTGCTCTACAGGATCAAGACCCTGAAGCTCTTCTTCCTCGCTGACACGCAGACCTACCAAGGCTTTGATGATTATAAATGTAAGGGTAATGGTAACCAATGTCCACGCAGCAACGCTCAAAAGCCCCAGTAGCTGAATACCAAGAAGTTTAAAACCGCCGCCATAGAAAAGGCCGGTGCCTGCGATCTGGTTTGCGCCGAAGCTTACGCCGTCACCGAAGCCTCTTGAAAAGGCAGGAGCGGTATCTGTCGCGAAAAGGCCGACAGCGATGGTGCCCCAGATACCGTTTAAACAGTGAACCGCTACAGCACCTACAGGATCATCAATATGTAGTTTATAATCAAGGAGCCATACGCCGAATATCACCAGCAGTCCGGCTACAGTGCCGATGATAATTGCACCAAAGCAGTCGGTTACATCACAGGGGGCGGTAATGGCAACCAGGCCTGCCAGTGAGGCGTTTAAGCACATGGAAACATCGGGCTTTCCATATTTAAGCCAGGTAAAAATCATACATACGACGGTTGCCACAGCAGGTGAGACTGTAGTGGTAAGAAAGATAGAGCCAAGTTCGGAAACACTGGTAGCAGCGGCACCGTTGAAACCATACCAGCCAAGCCACAGGATAAATACGCCCAAACAACCGATGGGAAGGTTATGGCCGGGAAATGCGTTTACTTTTATGACCTTTCCGGATTTATCTCTTTCAAATTTACCGATGCGGGCGCCTAATAGCTTTGCGCCGACAAGGGCGCTGATCCCGCCAACCATGTGAATCGCGCAGGAGCCGGCAAAGTCATGGAAACCGATTTGCGCAAGCCAGCCGCCGCCCCAGATCCAGTGTGCTTCGATGGGGTAAATCAAGGCGGAGATTACGCCGGAGTAGATGCAGTAAGAAAGAAATTTCGTTCTTTCTGCCATAGCCCCGGATACGATGGTTGCGGTAGTTGCGCAGAACACAAGATTAAATACAAAATTGGACCAGTCGAAACTTTCATAAGCGGTGAAGATGTCAAAACCGGGCTTGCCGATGAAGCCCAATAAATCTTCACCAAGCAGGAATGAAAAGCCGATCAAAATGAACATTACTGTACCGATACAGAAGTCCATCAGGTTTTTCATCAGGATATTTCCCGCATTTTTGGCTCTGGTAAAGCCGGTCTCCACCATGGCAAAGCCGGCCTGCATCCAGAATACCAACGCGGCTCCGATCAGGAACCATACGCCATACACTTCACTGCTGATGGCTCTCAAAATTTCTTCAGTCATAATAGTTTCCTCCTCATTCTTTTTTTCGGCTTTAGGGCGGTACGAAAGCATACCGGACATAAGCCGTGTGAAACTGCAGAAACATCAAAAGCGCGGACTCTGTTTTTTTGAGTTCGCGCTTTTGCGATGTTCCTATAAGGGAATTATATCTAATTTGCGGATACATCCGTCAGAAAGCTCACGGCTTTCTGACGGATGTATCCGCGTTTAAAGAATGCCTGACAGCCGGGGAGAGTTATACAGGGTATTGGCTGTCGAAGCACGCTTTACATAAGGGAAGTTCCCGGGTCATCTGTTTTAGATCTTCGAGTTTCAGATAACCGAGGGAATCTGCGCCGATTTCGGTACAGATTTGGGCAGCTGTGCGGGAAGAAGCGATCAGCTGGTCGTTGCTGGGAACGTCGGTTCCGTAGTAACAGGGGAATAGAAAGGGCGGGGAGCTGATGCGTACATGAACCTCTCTGGCGCCTGCGTTCTTTAGCATACCAATCAGGCTTGCTATAGTAGTGCCCCGGACAATGGAATCGTCGATGAGGACAAGCCTTTTATCCCTGACGACATTTTCCAGTACGCTCAGCTTCAGATGGACAGCTGATTCCCGCTCCTTTTGGGTAGGTTTTATAAAAGTTCTTCCCACATAACTGTTTTTATAAAATGCAAAGGCAAACGGCAGGCCGGAGGCCTGTGCATATCCCATTGCAGCAGTGATGCCGGAGTCAGGCACTCCGGTGACCAGATCTGCATCTACAGGATAAGAAGCGGCAAGCGCCTTTCCGGCACGGATTCTTGCGTCATAGATATTGATTCCATCCAGTATGGAATCCGGCCGGGCGAAATAGATATATTCAAAAATGCAGTGTGCATGTTTTTCCTGAACGAGACGGCGGTCAGACCGGACCCCATCTTTTGAAATCGTAATGATTTCACCGGGCTGTATGTCACGGATAAAGTCAGCGCCCACTGCGGTCAGGGCACAGCTTTCGGAAGCAAGGATATAGCTGTTATCGCGTTTCCCGAGGCATAAGGGCTTTAGCCCCAGGGGATCCCGCACACCAATTAATTTTCTGGGACTCATGATGACCAGCGCATATCCGCCTTTCAGCCTTCTGGCAGTCTGCAGTATCGCATCCTCCACACAGGAGGTGTGTGTCCGTTCCCTGGCGATATAGCAGGCAATCACTTCGGAATCCGTTGTCGTCTGGAAAACAGCGCCTTCTTCCTGGAGTTTTTGCGCCAGCTTCTGCGCATTGATCAGATTTCCGTTATGGGCCAGGGCAAGCGTTCCCTTCAGGTAACTTAATACCAGGGGCTGCGCATTTTCAGCGGTGCTTGCCCCGGTAGTAGAGTAGCGGACATGGCCCACGCCCGCACTCCCCTTAAGTTTTTCCAAAATATCAGTATGAAAGACTTCACTTACAAGTCCTGTATCCTTGTGCCACGAGATATTCCCCTTGGGGCCGCAGGGGTCGCATACCGCTATACCGCAGGCTTCCTGTCCCCGATGTTGCAAAGCGCACAGCCCCCAGGCAACATCGGGGGCTGCGGCGCTGCCATCGGTATGATAGATACCGAATACACCGCATTCTTCTTTGGGTTTATCAAATTCTTCACATCGATTATTCATCGTTTTTGTGCCACTTTCCCTTTCCTTTGCTCAGACGGAGAATAACAGCTTTTCATAGTTCGGATAAGGAAGAATCTCATCTGGAAGATATTTTTCAACAGAATCCGCTGCTTTTCTGAGCGCATTCATATCGGAGAGAACCGTTTCATAATAAAATACCGCGGCTTCCTGCATTTCGGTCAATGCTTCCGCTTTGGCCGTATCGGCTTCCAGTTTTTCTTCCGCCCGGAAAATTTCTTCATAATATACAGAGAGCTTTTCCAGAAGCCGTTCCTGTGAGCTGCATGAAAGTTCCGGAAGAAGGGCTTTTTTAGCACGAAGGGAACTGGCGATTTTGTCTGTGTATTCCATCAAAGCAGGCAGGAATTCTCTGCAGATCATATCCTGCATGGTCTTTGCTTCAATGTGGAGTGTTTTACAATAGTTTTCCAACAGGATCTCATATCTGGAGTAAATTTCCTCCCGGGTGAAAATATGATGTTCCGTAAAGAGCGCCACATTTTTTTCAGCGATAAAATGGGGCAGTGCCTCAGAAGTGGACCTTAAGTTATAAAGCCCTCGTGCGGCAGCTTCTTTTATCCATTCCTCCGTATAACCGTTGCCGTTGAAAATTATTTTTTTATGATTGAAAATGGCCCGCTTTACCAGACCGTGAACCGCTTCCTCCATCTGGTCGGAGGGAGTGTCCTTTAATTCTTCATAAAACTGGCGGAGGGCTTCCGCTACGGCGGTATTCAGTACAATGTTGGGACCTGCGACGGAAATGGAGGACCCCAGCATACGGAATTCAAACTTGTTGCCAGTAAAAGCAAAGGGAGAGGTACGGTTCCTGTCAGTGTTGTCCTTGAAAAAATGGGGCAGTACCGCAGCGCCGGTCTCCATTTGGATCTTTTGCTGCTTTCCAAAAAAAGTGTCGTTTTCAATGGAATTTAAAACAGCTGTCAGTTCATCGCCAAGGAAAATGGAAACAATGGCCGGAGGCGCTTCATTTGCGCCAAGCCTGTGATCATTGCCTGCGCTGGCCACAGAAACCCTCATCAGATCCGCGTACTCATCCACCGCTTTGATGACTGCCATCAAAAAGACGAGAAACTGAATGTTTTCAGCGGGAGTCCGGCCGGGATCCAGCAGGTTAACGCCGGTATTGGTGATCATGGACCAGTTGTTGTGCTTGCCGGAACCATTGATGCCTTCAAATGGTTTTTCATGAAGAAGACATACCAGCCCATGTCTGTCGGCTACTTTTTTCATCATTTCCATGGTAAGCTGATTATGGTCCACGGCTATATTGGCCGTATCAAAAACAGGCGCCAGTTCATGCTGGGCAGGGGCTACTTCATTATGTTTTGTCTTGGCCGGGATGCCCAGCTTCCAGAGTTCTTCATCCAAATCATGCATGTAAGCGGATACACGGGGCTTTAAAGCGCCGAAATAGTGATCCTCCATTTCCTGCCCCTTGGGAGGCATTGCGCCAAGCAGTGTCCTTCCGGTAAAGATCAGATCTTTCCTCTTTTCATAGAGGGCTTTGTCCACAAGGAAATATTCCTGTTCAGGGCCGATGGTTGTGGAAACGCTGGTCACATCGTTTTTGCCCAGCAAATGTAAAATTTTTACCGCTTCCTTATTAAGTGTCTCCATGGAACGCAGAAGGGGCGTCTTTTTATCCAGGGCTTCTCCGCTGTAGGAGCAAAAAGCGGTGGGAATATACAGCGTCCTGTCTTTAATGAAGGCAGGGGAAGTGGGATCCCAGGCGGTGTAGCCCCTTGCTTCAAAGGTAGCCCTCAAACCGCCGGAAGGAAAGCTGGATGCATCCGGTTCCCCTTTTACCAGCTCTTTTCCTGAAAAATCCATAATTACCTGGCCGTCGCCGATGGGGGTAATGAAACTGTCGTGTTTTTCAGCGGTGTGGCCGGTCATGGGCTGAAACCAGTGTGTGAAGTGGGTGGCACCGTTTTCAACCGCCCACTCCTTCATTGCCACAGCCACAGAGTTGGCCACATCCAGCTCCAGATGCGTATTATTTTCAATGGTTTTGCGTAGCGCCCTGTAAATATCCTTCGGAAGCTTATCGCGCATGACCCTGTTATTAAAAACCAGGCTGCCGTAAAGTTCGGGAATTCCTTTTGTCATTAAAAGTTTCTCCTTTCGGTTTATAGTAAAAAAAAGGCACTCTGGAAGGATTTCTTCCAAAGCGCCTTTGCTTTATGGTTCGCATCATACTCCTGTTTTTGCAGGCTGTCAAGAAAAAATTTTGAAAATTTCAGAACCTGCTCCAGGGTTACTGTTCACACCCCATTTGGGTCCCTGCCACCGCCGTCCTATGGCCGCGCCTCTGTGTCCACCAGCCGGCTTAGATGTTGTTT
>NZ_KE992648.1:0-12960 GCF_000466465.2 Clostridium sp. KLE 1755 | reverse complement strand
AAATTTATGCTTGCGTTTATTTTATCACTAATATTGCGTAGATTCAACCTTTTCTGAAAGCACAAGAAAATGTTTAACAGGATGATATTTTTCCCCTTATAACTATAGTTTCCCCTGCTGCTGTATCTTTTCAAAACCCCAATTATAGTACATTGCCATCGGACCATTGAAAGCAAGCGGGGAGCGGGTTTCGGAAAGCTGCGGATAGACTTCGATATATTCAAAGCCTTATGCTTCAGCATCTTTGCAGACCCGCCTCAGAAGCGCTTTTGCAATCCCCCTGCCACGATACTCCGACGCTGTCTCAAAGCAGATATGCATTTTGATTTTTTCTTTGTCACCATCAAAAAGCAGAGGTATAATAACCTCATAATAAAAAACAGTTAATACAGCTTCCCGCAGGACGAAAGGAATCCCCTATGACAGAACTGAACCTGGAACAGATAAGAAATTTCCGACTCCATTCCCACCATCTGGATGCGTTTTATACAAAGGAAGACCTCATCGCAGCCGCAGGCGCCTGCGGTATGCAGAACAGTCCGCCCGGAGCCTGGGAAACCGCGCTGTACAACAGAATTCCTTCCTGCAGCCAGGAGGATATGAACCATTTTTTGTACCAGAAACGGTGTCTGCTGCAGGCATGGAGCCTGCGGGGCGCGCCTGTTGTATTCCCGGAGGAAGAAAGCGATGTCTTTTTATCTGCGCTTATTTCGCAGGAGGATGAGCCATGGATTTATACGCAGGGAATTTCCCTGGCGCTGGATTTTCTGCAGATGTCCTTTGAAGAACTGCTTCCAATGCTGAAGCAGGTAATGCCCAGGCTTAACGGCAAGACAATCGTGACCAAAAGCGCTTTGGATCAGACGCTGGCCGAATGGATGCTGCCGCTGCTTCCCGAAGAAAAGAAGACGCTGTGGAACCATCCGTCCATGTATGGCAGCCCGGACAAACAGACGGTGGGCGGCGCGGTGGTGTCATTCCTGCTGCGCCCCTGCGCATTCGACGGACTGGTGGTGTTCGGGGCGCGGGAAGGAATCAGCCCCACCTTTACTTCTTATAATGCCTGGACAGGCCATCCGCTGGGAAACCAGGGAGAAGGGGAAAAGAAGCTGGTGCGGAAATTCCTGCACTGCTATGGACCGGCAACTCCAGCCTCTTTCGAAGGTTGGCTGGGCTGCTCGGGAAAACAGGCCCGCCGCATGTGGAGAGCTGTGTCTGAGGAGATGGAGCCTGTCAAAGCAGCGGGTAAGAATGCCTGGATTCTTTCCGAAGACAAAGCCTGCCTTCTGTCCCCGAAACCGCTGCAAAGGGAATTGCTCCTTCTTGGCGGCCACGACCCGTATCTTGACCAGCGTGACAGAAGTATTTTGCAGCCGGATAAATCCCTGCATAAACAGATCTGGAAAATGGTGGCGAATCCGGGGACTGTTGTTTACCGGGGAGAAATCATTGGAATCTGGACAGGTAAAAAGAAGAGCAGGGGAATGGAGATGAAAATAACCCTGTGGAACGGTTTTCAGGATAAGGAAAAAATTTCTGTACTTGCTGAAGGATATGCAGATTTCCGGCAGCAGAAGCTGATCGGTATTGAATTTTAACAGGATTTTTGGGAAAAAGCGATGCGGAAACGGTATCGCTTTTTTTCTATATAAAGTGGAAGTATAAAAGAAAAGCGTTGGTGGGAATTGTTCCTTTTTTGCAGGCGTTTTCTGCCGTATTACAGCAGATTCTGTTCCGGGGCATTTTCCAATCACGCTTTCCTGACAGGCACAACAGCGGATAGGCGGCATACAATTTTATGAGACAGTAAGTCGATTTATGACACCTGCAGTCAGGAGGGCAACTATGGCGGAATACGATATTGCGGTTATCGGAGGAGACAGACGTACGGCTTTTATGATACCGTTTTTTCAGGAAAATGGATATAGAGTCATCAGCTTTGGAATTCAGGAAACGGATAAGGAAAACGCGGATGGCCGGGCGCATTCTTTGAAGGAGGCGCTGGACGGTGCGGATGTGATTGTGGGAGGAATTCCCCTGGAAAAAGAAGGGGTTCTGGAAATCCGGGAGCTGTCGCGGCTGATCCGTAAAAAACACACTATTTTCGGAGGTGTCATTCCGGAATCGTTCCGGCAGGAATGCAGTGAAAGGGATATCCTCTGCTGTGATTTTATGCTGGTGGAAAGCATTGCCGTGTTCAATGCGGTTGCAACAGCGGAAGGCGCGGTGCTGGAAGCGTTGCGGCATAAGGATACCAATATACACAAAAGCGAAAGCCTTGTCATCGGTTATGGCAGATGCGGAAAAATACTGAGCGATAAGCTGAAAGGCCTTTCTGCCTGCGTTACGGTATGCAGCAACAGTCAGACCGAGCTTGCGGTGGCGGATGCCTATGGCCTTCGGACACTGCCTCTGGAACAGCTTGAAAGCAAGGCGGGAGAGTTTGAATACATCTACAATACGGCCCCGGCCCTGCTTTTAACGGAGAAGCTGCTTGAAAAAATAAGAGAAGATGCGTTAATTATAGACATTGCATCAGGAAGCGGCGGCGTGGATTATAAGGCGGCCGAACGTCTTAATATAACAGCCCTGCGCTGTCCGGGCCTGCCCGGCAAATATGCCGGCAGGACTTCCGCGAAGTGCCTTACGGACTATGTATTGAGACATCTGTGAAAGGAGCGTATTTTAACGATGGATTTAAAAGGTAAAAAAATAGGAGTTGCACTGACCGGCTCCTTTTGTACGTTTGAGAAGATATTTAAGGAAATGGAAAAACTGGCACAGCTGGGGGCGGATATTTACCCTCTTTTTTCCAATGCTTCCCAGAGCATAGAGAACAGATTCGGGAAGCCGGAGGAGTTCATGGAACGGGCGGCCAAAATCGCGGGCAGGGAGCCGATATGCTCCATTGAGGCAGCGGAGCCGATAGGTCCCAAGGGTTATCTGGATATTATGGCGATTCTGCCGTGCACCGGCAATACTGCCGCCAAACTGGCAAACGGGATTACGGACACACCGGTTCTGATGGGGGCCAAGGCGCATCTGAGAAATAACAAGCCTCTTTTGATCTTCATTTCCACCAATGACGGCCTGGGGATGAATATGAAAAACATAGGACTTCTTCTGAATACCAAAAATATTTATTTTGTGCCCTTTGGCCAGGATAATCCGGAGAAAAAGCCGAATTCCCTCGTAGCCCACGCAGACAGACTCATACCGGCGCTGATGCAGGCCCTTGACCATAAGCAGATACAGCCTTTACTGGTGGATTACGGGGAAACGTAAAGGCCATGAGCCGCTGCGATGAAAGAAAAATCAGTAACAGTCTAAACATCGTAAACTTTTACTGTAATCAAGTCAAATGACAGGAAAGGCGGAAAGCCATATGTGCGGAATTGCAGGCTTTTGTAACGTCAGAATAAATTATGAAAAAAACGAAGGAGAATGGAGGACGGTGCTGAACCGAATGAAAACCGTCCAGAAACACAGAGGGCCGGATGAGGAAGGGATTTTTCTGGGAAAACACTGCGGCCTGGCTCATGTGAGGCTGTCCATCATCGATTTGGCGTCAGGGCGCCAGCCTATGGTAAAAAGAGAAGGCGGCGCCGAATTTGCGATCTGTTACAACGGAGAGCTATATAATATGCCGGAGCTGAAAAAAGAACTTCTGGCAGCAGGAGAAAGCTTTCAGACGAACAGTGACACAGAGGTTATTCTGACTGCTTATCTGCATTACGGGAAAGAATTCGTAAAGCGGCTGGATGGTATTTTTTCCTTTGCGATCTGGGATGGAAGGCTGGAAAAAATTTACCTTTACAGGGATCGGGCAGGCGTAAAGCCCTGTTTTTATACCATAAAAGAGGATACCCTCATTTTTTCATCGGAAATCAAGGGAATCCTCAGCTATCCCGGGATACAGGCGCAGGTGGATAAGGCCGGGCTCTGCGAGGTTTTCGGGCTGGGGCCTGCCAAAACCTACGGCAGCGGTGTATTCCGTAATGTGAAGGAGGTCCTGCCGGGATATTACCTGGAATTTGGCCCGGAGGGGATTAACCAGCATTGTTACTGGAAGCTGCAAAGCCGCCCCCATGAGGAGTCCTACGAAAAAACAGTGGAGCATACCCGGTATCTGATTGAAAATGCGGTAAAAAAGCAGATGTTGTCCGATGTCCCTGTATGTACCTTCCTGTCCGGCGGCGTGGACAGCAGCCTTGTGACCGCTATCTGCAGCAGCGAACTGAAAAAACAGGGGAAGGTGCTGTCCACCTATTCCTTTGATTTTAAGGACAATGATATTAATTTCCAGGCAAACAATTTCCAGCCCTCGCAGGATCGGCCCTGGGTGGATGTGGTCAGAAAATATGCGGATACACAGCATTTTTACCTGGAATGCAGAAATGAGGAGCTTTACGACTATCTTTTTGAGGCGGTGGATGCCAGGGATCTGCCGTGTATGGCTGATGTGGAGTCCTCCATGCTGTATTTCTGCCGTAAAGTGGCAAAGCAGCATAAGGTGACGCTGACAGGGGAATGTGCGGATGAGATCTTCGGCGGTTATCCCTGGTTTCATAAAAAAGAATGCTTTGAGGCGGCCTGTTTTCCCTGGTCCATGGATTTTACACCCAGGACGATGCTGCTTAAGGACGAAGTGCTTGAGCAGCTGCCCCTGGAGGAGTATGCAGGGAATGCATACCGCAGGACCATAGAGGAAACACCTGTTTTAGAGGGGGAGGCTGGGGAAGAAAAGCGGCGCAGGGAAATTTCCTACCTGAATCTGAAATGGTTCATGCAGACGCTTCTTGACAGGATGGATCGCACCAGCATGCATGTGGGGCTGGAGGCCAGGGTGCCATTTGCAGATCATTTAATTATGGAATATCTGTGGAATGTTCCCTGGAGCATGAAGTGCCATGACGGCGTTGTAAAAGGGCTTCTGCGGGATGCCGGCAGGGGCTGGCTGCCTGACGATGTCCTCTACCGCAGGAAGAGTCCCTATCCCAAGACCTATGATCCGGCATATGAACAGCTTGTGAGGAGCCATATGCGGGAGGTGCTTTCCGATATGAATGCGCCGCTGAACCTGCTGATTGATAAAAAGAAGGTGGAACGTTTTATGGAACAGCCATCCGATTATGCCCGTCCCTTCTACGGACAGCTGATGGCCGGGCCGCAGCTGCTCGCTTATTTGTTACAGGTGAATTACTGGCTGGAGCATTATCGGATTAGTCTGGTGTAATTTTGCCCTCTGCCTGGTGCGATTCTTCAGAATCAGCATGTTGCGTTTCACTCTGGTGCGCCCGTAAAAAATGTGCTAATATTATAGATAACGATAAAACTTCAGCTGGCAGGGGAAAATATCTCCTCTGCCAGCTGATACTTTCGTAAGAATATAAAACAGCGCGCTGTCCGATATATGGAGGATTCCTGCGCGGAAAGAGGTTATATGGGTGAAATGACACAGGACGAAGCGCGGAGGCAGGCGCATTATGAGAAGATGACACAGACACCGGTTCCGAAGCTGGTCACGACGCTGGCGATTCCAACGATTATCAGTATGATGGTATCGGCTATTTATAATATGGCGGATACTTTTTTCGTTTCCCAATTAGGGACAAGTGCGGTGGGAGCGGTTGGCATTGTATTTTCACTGATGGCGATTATTCAGGCCATCGGGTTTACATTAGGCATGGGCTCAGGGACTATCGTGTCGCTGCACCTTGGGGCAAAGGAGGAGGAAAAGGCCACATGCGCCGCCAGTACGGGCTTTTTTTCCGCGATTGTGCTGGGGCTTGCGCTGACTGTTTTTGGGTCGCTTTTTGTAGAACCCCTGATGCAGGTGCTGGGTGCGACGGAAACGATTCTTCCCTATGCAAGGGATTATGGACAGTACATATTGCTGGCGGCGCCGATTATGTGCGCTTCCTTTGTGATGAACAATATTTTCAGGTGCGAAGGGAAATCCGTGCTTGGCATGCTGGGAATCGGCACCGGCGGTATCCTGAATATTATCCTGGATCCCATTTTTATTTTCGGGCTGGGGTTGGGAACTGCCGGGGCGGCGATTGCCACGGCGCTGAGCCAGACGGTGAGCTTCATCATTCTGCTGGTGCTTTTCTTAAAAGGAAAGAGTGATGTGCGGCTGCGGATTACCAAAGTTTCCAAACAGCTGAAAACATACGTGGATATTGTTACAACCGGAATGCCCACGCTTTGCAGGCAGGGTCTTGCCAGCCTGGCTTCTGTGGCGCTGAATGTGAATGCGGCAATGTATGGGGATGCGGCTGTGGCGGCCATGAGCATTGTGGGAAGGCTTATGTTTTTCATGTTTTCCGCCATGCTTGGCTTTGGGCAGGGCTTCCAGCCTGTGGCAGGTTTCAATTATGGGGCAAAAAAATATGACAGAGTGCATGAAGCCACCCGTTTCACAATCCTGGTGGGTACGGTGGTGATGGCGGTTTTCAGCCTGATTATTTTCATTTTCGCCCCGCAGATTCTAAGAGCCTTCCGCAGGGACGACGCACAGGTAATCGCGTTGGGGGCCTATGCGCTGAGGGCGCAGTGCCTTGTAATGCCGTTCTGCGGCATTACCACAACCGCCAATATGGCGCTTCAGAGTACGGGACAGTCGGGCAGGGCCACCTTCCTGGCGCTTTGCCGGCAGGGGGTATTTTTCCTGCCCCTGATCCTGATTCTGCCCCGGTTTACGGGAGTGCTGGGCGTACAGCTGGCACAGCCTCTGGCGGATGTGTGTACTCTGCTTGCATCCATACCTTTCTTGATGGCGTTTTTGAGACGGCTGAAGGTTATGCAGTAATAAGACGGGCTGTATCCTGAAAGGTAAAACCAGGCCTGAAAGGTAAAACTAGGCCTGAAAGGAATGGCCGCCACGAAGGGAAGCGGCCAGGCTCTCCTTCAGCTGAAGGAGGCTGTCCAGGGAATCCTCCTTCAGAGAGGATTTAATGGTGACGACAGGCTCCAGAATTTTCATCTGCTTCATTTCTTCCAGCAGAGTGCGCATCTGCCTGCCGCTGGCCGGCGCCCAGGAACCGTTTTCGATCAGGGCAACCGTACGGTTCTGCAAATTCAGCGCTTTCATATCATGAAGAAAATTCAGCATGGCCGGGTAGATGCCGCTGTTGTAGGTGGGAGCCGTGAGTACCAGATGGCTGCAGCGGAATACCTCGGCAATGAGGAAGGATATGTGGGTGCAGGAAATATCATAGACCGCAATTTTACGGATGCCCGCATCTGCAAGGCCGGCGGCCAGTATGTTGACGGCGTTTTCCGAATCGCCGTACATGGAGCCGTAGAACAGGGCGACCGTATGCTCCTCCGGCTCGTAGCTGCTCCAGCGGGCGTACATATCAAGCAGCAGGTCAATGTCGCTGCGCCAAATGGGCCCATGCAGAGGGCAGACCACGGCGATTTCCAGAGCAGACAGTTTCTTCAGTGCAGCCTGTACCTGCGGCCCGTATTTTCCTACAATGTTGCCGTAATACCGTCTGGCTTCCGCCAGCCAGTCCTGCGTATAGTCCAGTTCGTCAATAAAAATATTGCCATTCAGGGCTCCGAAGCAGCCAAAGGCGTCGGCGGAGAACAGGATATTTTCGCTTTCCTCATAGGTCATCATAACTTCAGGCCAATGGACCATGGGCGTCAGGTAAAAATGCAGGGTATGGCGGCCGAGCGGGAGCGTATCCTTTTCTTTAACGGTAATTGTCCGGCCCTCCAGATCCATATCGTAGAACTGCCGGATGAAGGTAAGGGTTTTGGCATTCCCGACGATTTTCAGCCCGGGAAAACGAAGGAGAAGTTCACTGATGTTGGCGCAGTGATCCGGCTCCATATGGTTTATCACTAAATAGTCCAAAGGGCGTGAATCCAGTGTATGGAGCACATTTTCCAGAAACTGGCGGGAGATGGAAGAGTCCACAGTATCCAGCAACGCTGTTTTTTCATCCAGAATCAGATAGGAATTGTAGGCGACGCCACTGGGAACCGGGAAAAGATTTTCGAACAGTGACAGCCGGCGGTCACAGCCGCCGACCCAGGTGACGGCGTCAGTAATTTTTCTAGTACAGTACATGCTTGAATGCTCCTTTCATTGAGGCTTTATGATTTCAATGTATTTTATAATGCAAAAGAGTTAGAAAACACTAACTAAAAATACAATACAGGATTTGTTTAAAAAGATCAATATATTTGTGTATCGGAGAACTGTGGAGATTTGACCGGTTATTAGCATTATGTACCGAATATGGACAGGAAATTCAAATTAATGAAATTCATGGACAAACCCGTAAACCTGCTGTCTATAATTGTATTATCTTTATCTTTGGATAGAGAGTACTGATTATAGGACATTGATTTTGATAAGCTTGATGCATATACAGCGGGAAGCGGGGAGGTATCATTCATGGATAGAAGAGAATATGCAGAATGCTTTCAGAAATTGGTTGATTGTTTTGTGAAAGAAGAAAAATTTATTCAGGATATTGAACTGATGGATAAACCTAATCTGGATGAAATAGAACAAAATGCGGTTCTGTCCTATAGGGCGGCAAAGGATATTTCAAGACATTTTTTGTTTTATCTTAACTCCTGCAGATGCCCGGAACATAATGCGCAGGTTCTTATTGAGTTCAGGAATATGCAGCGCCATGTTAAAATATTGGAACGGTTTGCGGAAATCGCAGGATTGAGAGTGCATTGATTAGGGAACAATTGGTGCAGGCGCGCTTTATTCCCGCGAGCAACGAGCCAAGTAGCCATGCTTGCATGGATATTTGGCGACTGCCGCGAGGGTCAAATACCCCGCTGCTCTGCAGCGCTGCAAGTTTGATACCCCGTTGCTTGCAGCGGGGTCTTTGATTGGAGTATGCTGCTCCATTTGCGACTGTCTGGAAGTTCCGGCCAGGATAAAGCACTGTTGCCATAATGTAAGGAAAGGATAACGGAGGAATATGATGAATGTAATAGCAAATAAAGATAATATTTGTATCAGAAAAATGGAAGAGAGCAGGGATGATTTTGAATTATTCTTAAAATGGATGACAGATCCTGATACAATGAAATACTGGGAAGGGATGAACGAGCACTTTACATATGACAGAGTGGTTAAAGGATATAAAGAAGGTAACGAAGAGGGCATAGTACAGTGTATCATCGAATATAATTCGGCTCCGATTGGCTTTTGCCAGTTTTGTATATTAAATGCGGAATATTATGAAGTTCCGGAAAAAGAATATAATCGATACATAGAGAAAGCTGATCTTGTGTTCGGAATTGATATATTTATAGGTGAAGTATCGCTTAGGAATCAGGGGCTTGGAACAAAAAGCTTGAGGTTATTAATTACTGCATTATTTAATGATTATCATGCGGATGTTATATTAATAGATCCAAAGATACATAATGCAAGGGCAATCAAGTGTTATCATAAATGTGGTTTTAAAGATTATTTCGTAGTCCCCCACAGGGAATTGCAGGATGGTATATATCATGACAGTTTAATTATGGGAATAAGAAAAGAGTAAAATTTAGAGCCGGATTATTTTCATTCCTGGAAAAGCAATAGGCCGTAATGTTTTTTTTGTATTGATATTATATTGTCGTCTGCGAAATTAAAAAATATGAATACGGCTAAAGGGGGAAAAGATAATAGTGTCCGCTTTAGATTTAATGGAAATATATAGCCTGGTAAAAGAGAAAATTGATTCTGTCGTATTTGAGGAGTTGTGGCCATGCTTTAAACGGTATGATTTTGCCTTGTACAATGCATCACAGGTCATTTTAAATGGGCAGATTTTTTCAAAGACAGAGGAATTTCTTGCCAATACCGCTATTTGTTATCAGGGAAGGCTAATAGCCATATGGTGTCTTTCGGAAGAAATGGATTTGGATGTTTTAACAAGTAAGATTATTCATGAAATGTTTCATGCATATCAGATGGAATGCGGAGAAAGCCGTTTCCCGGAGGAAGTGGAGGCTTTGCTGAAATACAGGTACAGTCCATTATATTTACAGATAAAATTTCAGGAAAATTTGCTTCTGGCTTCGTTGCATGAACGTTTTCAGGTATCTGACTATGAGAAATTTTTATCGTTGCGTAAGAGAAGGATGGCGCAGTTCCCGTATCAATATAATTATGAAAGCGGCGTGGAAGTTATTGAGGGAAGTGCGCAATATGTAGAGTTTCAGGTGCTGCGAAAACTGAATCAGGAGAAATACCGGGAGTCGCTGGCCGAGTGCATGCAAAGATTACAGGATAAGAAAAATTTAATGCCTGTTAGAATTTTGTGTTATGACATCGGGGCGATGCTCTTAACGATATGCGGTGACAATGGCCTGAGTGCAAACAGAAAAGTGGGACAAAGTACGGAATATTTATTGCCTGAAGAAATATTTCAAAAAATTACGCCAGATTATTCAGTAGCTGCAGATACCGAAATGGAAGCCTTTTACCGGAGCGAAATACGGGATTTCCAGGCAAAAATAGATCGAATAATAAAAAGCAGTGAACCTGTTGCTGAAGGTGATTTTGAACTGGCTGGAGTTAATATTTATTCAGCCTGGTATTTGAATGGGTATATTTATACAGAATATTTTGTGAGATATAAAGCGAAGGAAATGATTACCTTATATGGGAATTATCTGCTCAGGATGCGGCAGAACAAGGTTGCAGCAATATATGCAGATGAGAATTCCAATTCTGCATTAAGTGAAATACGATAATGACAGGGATATTATTCCTGACAGGTAATGTTTATGATGGTTTTTACTGTTATGAAAGGTGATGGAAGGATTCTGCATAGGGTGTTATTTTTTAAGGTGTAATGGAGATTATACACTTGTGTTTTCAGCGATTCTGACGGGAAGCATCTTTTATACAATTCTATACAATACTATTTTTCCCATACGTACAAAAATTTAAACACTTTACCTGCCCCCATCCAAAGTAATATACTTATTACTACCACAGAAAAAGGCAGGAACCCACCGTGAATATTCACTCCCAAAAACCCCGTTTAATAGTACTGACAGATATCAGCAGCCTGCAGCCAGGCTGCGGTGAGCCGGATGACACCCAGTCGCTTATCCGGCTTTTGCTGTATTCAGATCTTTTAGACATAGAAGGCCTGATAGCCACCTATTCCAGTCACATAAAAGGCGCGGTGAAAACAGACTACCTGGAGACCATTGTCAGACATTATGAAAAGGTATGGGACAATCTCTTATTGCACAGTGCGGATTATCCGGATCCCAAGAAGCTTCTGGAAGGCATCAGGGCCGGTTCGCTTTACTGCGGGATGGAAAACGTTGGAGAAGGAAAAGATACCCCGGGATCCAACTGGATTATCAGAACGGCAGACGCTCCGGATCCCAGGCCCGTCTGGATCACTATCTGGGGCGGCGCGACAGATTTGGCGCAGGCCTTATGGCGGGTGAAAACAGAGCGCAGTGAAAAGGCGTTTGCCGCCTTCTGCCGCAAGCTGCGGGTATATGCCATTCATGATCAGTATGACGACGCCGGTCCATGGATTCGTGAAAATTGTCCGGAGGTTTTCTACATCACCTCTTACACAGCTTTCCGCGGAATGTACCGCGGAGGCGATACTGAGGATGTCTCTGCTGAATGGGTGGAAGAAAACCTGCGAAACGGCCATGGACCTTTAGGCAATGCATATCCCAACTATGACGGCGGAGACATCTGGGGCAATGTGAGGGGCGTCAAGGAAGGAGATACCCCTTCTTTCCTTTATCTGCTTCCGATAGGGCCGGGCAGTCCGGAGCATCCGGAATGGGGCGGCTGGGGAGGCCGGTTTGAAGGTGGAAAAAACAGATATTTTGATGCGGAAGATAACATTTATTCCGCTGACAATGGCGAAGCAGAAGGCAGGAAGCAGTTCCATAGGGATGCCGTTCCTGTTGCCAGAATTATGGAAAACGGGCCGGCAGCCGAAGAAAATACATATGCCGGACCATTTAAAACACCGGTTGAAAGAACATCAGATACAAACCGTTCCGATCCCAAAACCACCATTTCCCGCTGGAGAAAGGATTTCCAAAACAGCTTCCAGGCCAGAATGGACTGGTGCACAAAGAGCTATGAAGAGGCAAATCATGAACCCACTGTCGTTTTAGAAGGCCTGGCAGGAAACATTATGATCCGGCAGGTCAGGCCGGGCGATACTATAAGCTTAAGCGCAGCAGGCTCCTCAGATCCGGATGGCAATCATCTTTTCTATCATTGGTGGATATACGAAGAAGCCGGAAGCTGCAAGGAAAAAATTCATATATCAGGCGCATACTCCCAGAAGGCCGCCATCACAATCCCTGCATCGGCCAGGACAGGCAGCGTTCACATCATACTGTCGCTGACGGATGACGGGGAGCCGGCGCTGACCTCCTATGGCCGTGTGATACTCAATATCACGCAGGAACAGCCGGCGGTGGGATAACTGTGTTGCTGCAAAACACGCCGGCCGGGAAGATAAATACTTTCTGTTCTATATGGGTTCCGTGCCGCAGGGATATTGGAATTTCCTCATGCAAAAGGATAAAAAATGGCAGAAGACAAATAACGGTACTACAAAGAAATAAATAAAGGTAAAAGGAGAGATATCAAATGCAGTATAAAAATCCGATTATAAAAGGCTTTCATCCGGACCCGAGTATTTGCCGGGTAGGAGAGGATTATTACCTGGTGACCAGTTCCTTTGAGTATTTTCCGGGAATCCCTGTTTTTCACAGTAAGGATCTGGTAAATTGGACGCAGATAGGAAATTGTGCCGCCCGTGCGGAAGAATTCCCGCTGGAGCAGGTGAAGGATTCCGGTGGTATCTGGGCGCCCACAATCCGCTGGAACCAGGGGACTTTTTATGTGACGGCAACATTGGAACAGTATGGGAATTTTATTGTATCGGCGCAGGATCCGGCGGGGGAATGGTCTTCTCCGGT
>NZ_KE992647.1:0-13165 GCF_000466465.2 Clostridium sp. KLE 1755 | reverse complement strand
CAAGGGCCCCCGGGTCTGATACCTGTATCCCTCCCCCCTCTACTGCACAGATTCCTTCAGCATTTCCAGGAAAGCGGATTCCGCCCGCGAAGGCCTGTAATCCTCCGGATAGATGAGCAGATCCGTCATTTTCCTGGGGGACCCATGGAATTTTTTCTGAACCAGGTGGTATCTGGACAGGACGGAATCAGGGACCGGGGAGACAAACATGAAGGTACCCGGCACACCGGTAAGGAAATCGAACTGGCTTCCCCGCTCGTGGATATGGATACTGTTTTCATTATGGTCGGCATCCGGGGATTCATGCAGATAGGTGCACAGGGAGGTGTCGTCGCACACGATTTCCACGGCCTGGGACAGAAGATCCTGGGTCAGCACCGAGGTCTTTGCCAGGGGATGACGTTCCGACATGATGACAACCAGCTCAAATTTATAAAGGGTTTCATAGGAAAGCTCCCGTAGCTTAAGAAGGGGGAGCAGCGTCTTTTCATACCGGTCCGGATACCGGATGATGGCCATGGACGCGCTGCGGTCGGACACATGGCTGATGGCGTCCAGCGTTCCCGTTTCATTATAATTTACCGACAGCTGCCTGCCCCTGGCGTTTTTGCTGAGAAAAGAGGTGAGCGCGCAGGTGATGTAGCTGGCGCGGGGGACGCAGATATGCAGGCTGATATTGTCCCGTTCCTCCCTGGTGCAGTAATTTTCCAGGGCCTGATACTGCTTTACGGCCCTTTTTGCCAGGGCCAGGAATTCCCGCCCCTTTTCCGTGGGAATGACGCCCCGGGAGCTGCGGGTAAAGATAGAAAACCCGATTTCCTCCTCCAGTTCCCGTATGTCGCGGCTTAAATTCGGCTGGCTGATGAACAGCTGCCTGGCTGCTCCGGTGATGGAACGGTTTTTTTCAACTTCTATTACGTATCGTAGTACATTGAGATTCATAATACAGCCTCCCATGTATATGCGTTTGTATTTCATTTTATACATTGTATACAAAATGTATCCGCTTCCGTACAATTGCCGGAAACCTGCTCTAAGCATAGCGTTTCCGGTAAAAAAAAGCAATAGAATATATAAAAAAATATATAACTGTCATATAAAAACAGTATACCCATGCGGAGCATGTTAGATGTATAATATTGAATATCAATAAGATAAATTTTTAACAGCCCTCAAGGGGTTCCTTAAGGGCAAGTGCGTATGCATGCGTTTGATTACGTCCGCATATGCATTGTAAAAATTTAATTATCTATAAAGGATAAGAAAGGAAGGTTTTTATGGCAAGGAAAATGAAAACCATGGATGGTAACCATGCAGCAGCGCATGCGTCATACGCATTTACCGATGTTGCGGCTATCTATCCTATTACCCCTTCATCACCTATGGCAGAAGCTACTGATGAATGGGCAACCGCAGACAGAAAGAATATGTTCGGACAGATCGTGCATATTACCGAGATGCAGTCCGAAGCAGGTGCGGCAGGTGCCGTACACGGATCTCTGGCAGCTGGTGCTCTGACAACCACTTATACGGCATCTCAGGGTCTGCTTCTTATGATTCCGAACCTTTACAAGATTGCCGGCGAGCAGCTCCCCGGTGTATTCAACGTTTCCGCAAGAGCTATCGCTTCTCACGCACTGAGCATTTTCGGAGATCATTCCGACGTTTATGCATGCCGTCAGACAGGCTGCGCTATGCTCTGCGAAAGCAGCGTTCAGGAAGTTATGGACCTGACAGCAGTGGCACATCTGGCTGCTATCAAGGGAAGCATTCCTTTCATCAACTTCTTCGACGGATTCCGTACCTCCCATGAGATCCAGAAGATCGAGACATGGGATTATGAAGATCTGAAGGATATGGTGGATATGGACGCAGTTGACGCTTTCCGTAAGCGTGCCCTGAATCCCAACCATCCCTGCCAGAGAGGTTCTGCACAGAACCCTGATATCTTCTTCCAGGCAAGAGAAGCAAGCAACCCTTATTATGATGCTCTTCCCGGAATTGTTCAGGACTACATGGACAAGGTTAATGAGAAGATTGGAACAGATTACAAGCTGTTCAACTACTACGGCGCTCCGGATGCTGAGCACGTAATCGTAGCTATGGGTTCCGTAAATGATACCATTGAAGAAACCATCGACTATATGATTAAGACAACAGGCGCCAAGGTTGGTGTTGTTAAGGTTCGCCTTTACAGACCTTTCTGCGCAGACGCTCTTATCGGGGCAATTCCCGAAACCGTAAAGCAGATCACCGTACTGGACAGAACAAAAGAGCCCGGTGCACAGGGTGAGCCTCTTTACCTGGATGTAGTAGCTGCCCTGAAGGGCTCCAAGTTCGATTCCGTTCCGGTATTTACAGGACGTTACGGACTGGGTTCCAAGGATACAACTCCTGCACAGATCGTTGCAATTTACGGCAACACCGAAAAGAAGAAATTCACCGTTGGTATCGAAGACGATGTAACCAATCTGTCCCTGAAGCTGGGCGCTGAGCTGGTTACCACTCCCGAAGGAACAACCAACTGTAAATTCTGGGGTCTGGGCGCAGACGGTACCGTAGGTGCCAACAAGAACTCCATTAAGATTATCGGCGACAACACCGACATGTATGCACAGGCATATTTTGACTATGACTCCAAGAAGTCCGGCGGTGTTACTATGTCCCACTTACGTTTCGGACATAAGAAGATTAAATCAACATATCTGATCCGTCAGGCTAACTTCGTAGCATGCCACAATCCTGCGTATGTACGTAAGTACAACATGGTTCAGGAGCTGGTTGACGGCGGTACCTTCCTGCTGAACTGCGCATGGAATGCAGAAGAGCTGGAGAAGCATCTGCCCGGACAGGTGAAGAAATTCATCGCTGAGCACAACATCAACTTCTACACCATCGACGGTGTTAAGATTGGTATTGAAACAGGCATGGGCCCCACACGTATCAACACAATCCTTCAGTCCGCATTCTTTGAACTGACCGGAATCATTCCTGCTGAGAAGGCAAACGAACTGATGAAGGCTGCTGCAAAGGCTACCTACGGACGTAAGGGCGAAGATGTTGTTATGAAGAACTGGGCAGCTATCGATGCCGGCGCCAAGGGCGTTGTTAAGGTAGAAGTTCCTGAAAGCTGGAAGAACTGCGAAGACGAAGGCCTTGATTATGCAGTAGTAAGCGGCGACAGAAAAGACGTTGTTGATTTCGTTAACAATATCCAGACCAAGGTAAGCGCACAGGAAGGTAATACCCTGCCTGTATCCGCATTCAAGGATTATGTGGACGGTTCCACACCTTCCGGATCCTCCGCTTACGAGAAGAGAGGTATTGCGGTTAACGTTCCTACCTGGGATCCTACCAAGTGTATCCAGTGTAACTTCTGTTCCTATGTATGTCCTCATGCAGTAATCCGTCCTGTTGTTATGACAGAGGAAGAACTGGCTAAGGCTCCTGAAGGAATGAAGGCTCTTGATATGACAGGAATGCCCGGAAAGAAATTTGCGGTTTCCGTATCTGTACTTGACTGTACAGGATGTGGTTCCTGCGCTAACGTATGTCCTGGTATGAGAGGCGAGAAGGCTCTGAGCATGTCTCCTCTTGAAACCCAGCTGGCACAGCAGGAAATCTTCAACTATGGACAGACCGTTTCCGAGAAGCCCGAAGTACTTGAGAAATTCAAAGAAACAACCGTTAAGGGATCTCAGTTCAAACAGCCTCTGCTTGAGTTCTCCGGAGCCTGCGCAGGATGCGGCGAGACACCTTACGCTAAACTGATTACACAGCTGTTCGGCGACAGAATGTATATTGCCAACGCTACAGGATGTTCTTCTATCTGGGGTAACTCCTCACCGAGTACACCTTATACCGTAAACAAAGAAGGCAAGGGACCCGCTTGGGACAACTCCCTGTTTGAAGACAATGCTGAGTTTGGTATGGGTATGCTGCTTGCCCAGAACGCTATCAGAGGCGGACTGAAGGCTAAGGTTGAAGACGTTCTTGCCAATACCGATGACGAAGCTGTTAAGGCTGTTTGCCAGGAGTACCTGGATACCTACAACTGCGGCGTTACCAACGGACCTGCAACCGACAAGCTGGTAGCGGCTCTGGAAGGCAAAGACTGCGGCGTATGCCAGGATATCGTTAAGAACAAAGACTTCCTCTCCAAGAAATCCCAGTGGGTATTCGGCGGTGATGGATGGGCATATGATATCGGATTCGGCGGTGTTGACCATATCCTCGCCAGCGGAAAAGATATCAATGTAATGGTATTCAATACCGAAGTTTATTCCAATACAGGCGGACAGGCTTCCAAGGCTACACCTACCGGCGCTGTTGCACAGTTCGCAGCCGGCGGTAAAGAAGTGAAGCAGAAAGACCTGGCAAGCATTGCAATGAGTTATGGTTATGTATATGTAGCACAGATTTCCATGGGTGCTGATTACAACCAGACTGTTAAGGCTATTGCTGAAGCAGAAGCTTATCCGGGACCTTCCCTGATCATCGCTTACGCTCCTTGTATCAACCATGGTATCAAGAAGGGCATGAGCAAGGCTCAGACAGAAGAGAAGCTGGCTGTAGAGACCGGCTACTGGAATCTGTTCCGTTTCAACCCTGCTGCAGAGAAGAAATTCGTTGTTGACAGCAAGGCTCCGACCAAGGAATTCCAGGAATTCATCGGCGGTGAAGTAAGATACACCTCCCTGGCGCTGAAGGATGCTGAAAAGGCTGCAAGACTGCAGGCTCAGGCTGCTGAAAACGCTAAGGAAAGATATGATTATCTGCAGAAGCTGCAGGTTCTGTACGGAGATAACTAATCAATATACCTCTGTGAAAGGTATATTGCGCCGGACGGGGCGGGAGCCGCAGGGCTCCCGGCCACCCCGGTAAGGCGCCGTACAACTTTACTTTTTGCTAAAAATATAAGCTGGCTTGGGATTTGTCTCAAATCCAGCTTTGTTTTTAAATGTACCAGTTAATTTTTTAACAATCAGGAAAGAGGATAAACACAAAAGTATGGGTATAGTATCTGATGACGCTACCATCTTAAAGATTAAGCACGAGGTGCTCACGGAAGTTGCCAAGCTGGCCTTTGCCGGTGAGCTGGATGAAAAAAAAGAGAATATTCCCTATGAAATGATTCCCGGTCCCGAGGCGCATTTCCGCTGCTGTATTTACAAGGAACGTGAAATCATCCGTCAGAGAGTAAGGCTGGCCGAGGGCAAGTGCCCCGGCAACAGAGAAAGCAGCAACATTGTACAGGTTATCAACTCAGCCTGTGAGGAATGTCCCATCTCCTCCGGCTATGTGGTAACCGACCTCTGCCAGGGCTGTCTTGCAAAATCCTGTAAGCAGTCATGTAATTTCGGCGCGATTACCATTGGAAATGATCGTTCCTACATCGATCCCGAAAAATGTAAGAGCTGCGGTAAATGTGCGCAGGCATGTTCCTATTCTGCTATCGTTAAAATCCAGAGGCCCTGTATGAAGAGCTGCCCTGTCAGTGCAATCACCATGGATGAGCACGGCGTATGCCAGATCGACGAATCCAAGTGTATCCAGTGCGGGCAGTGTATCCATAATTGTCCTTTCGGAGCGATTGCTTCCAAGACCAGTATCGTAGACATAATTAACGCAATCCGTGAAGGCAAAAAGGTAGTTGCCATGCTGGCACCTGCCGGCGAAGGCCAGTTCGGTGAGAACATCACCATGGCAAGCTGGAGAACAGCGATGAAGAAGCTGGGATTTGCCGATTTTGTTGAAGTAGGCCTGGGCGGCGATATGACCGCTGCATTTGAGGCAGAGGAATGGGCGGAGAGCTTTAAGGAAGGTAAGAAAATGACTACCTCCTGCTGTCCTGCATTTGTAAATTATATTAAAAAGCATTTCCCGGAACTGGTTGGAAACATTTCCACTACCGTTTCCCCGATGTGCGCAGTATCCAGAATGCTGAAAGCAAAGGATCCGGAAACCGTTACCGTATTTATCGGGCCCTGCATTGCCAAGAAATCCGAAGCGCAGGACAAGAGCATTGAAGGAAATGCGGACTTCGTACTTACCTTCGGTGAGATCCGCGCCATGATGCGTGCAAAGGGCGTTGAGCTGGAGCCCGAAGAGAACACCAGCCAGGAAGCAAGCGTATTCGGAAAGCGTTTCGGCAATGGCGGCGGCGTTACGGAAGCTGTTGTGGAATGCCTGAAGGAAAGCGGCGAGAGCACGGATATCAAGGTGGCAAGGTGCAGCGGTATTGCGGAATGCAAGAAGGCGCTGATGCTGTTCAAGCTGGGCAAGCTGCCTGAGGACTTCATTGAAGGCATGATCTGTGAAGGAGGCTGTGTCGGAGGACCCAGCCGCCATAAAGCAGCGATGACTGCCAAGAAGGACAGGGATAAACTGATTTCACAGGCAGACGCCAGAGGCGTTCATGAGAATCTGAAAAATTATGATATGGATTCCTTCTCCATGCATCGTTAAAAGCTGACGAAGCACAGGAACCGGCTGCCGCAGGGCGGCAGGGCCTGTACGCCGGCAATGCCTCCGGGGCAGACGAAAATGGAGTGAGAGTTTACAGGAACGATAGTGTTCAGAAAGGAGCCGGTAGTTTACTGGCTCCTTTCTTCATACTACCATGAGGGGGAGACAATGAAACAGATATGGAAACCACACCGCCTTTCGGGAAAAAAGAGGCAGCCCGCGCAGCTGAAATGGAGCATGACCATTCTGATGCTGATGTGCTGGCTTCTGCCGCTGGCTATTTTAACCATGGCCATCCTGTATTATGTGTCTAACCGGTTCTCCGTCCAGATGCAGGATAATATCGAAAAATCCATGGATACGGCGGTGGAAATATGTGAAATGCGGGTGGCCTCGGCGGTCAGGGTATCCAGAAGCGCTTCCTATATGCCGGATATCAAGGACAGCTGGAAGCGGTATCAGGAGGATCATAATGAAGTGAAGCTTTTTGAAAAGGTGACCAACTTTCTGGAGCAGATGTATCGTTATGACAGCAGCTTTTTAAGTACAATCGTTTATTTTATTGATAAGCCTGAGGATGTGTATTTTACCTACAGGAGTAATTATTATGGCAGCATCAAGGAGTTTGAGAATGAGGCACGTGATATCGTTGCTCAGGTAGCGGAGGAAATAGATACCGGTATAGGCTGTGCGACGCAGAAGGATCATCTGTATATGATCCGGAATATCATGACGCCCGCCTATGAACCGTACGCGGTTATTGTTATGGATGTTGACAAAGACAGCGTATTCCAGAGCATTGAGGGAATTCCCTGGTTTGTGGATTACGATGTGAGCATAGATGGACAGTGGATCTGGGGAAGGGACTGGGCGGAGGATTACGCCGCCAGGGAAAGCGCAGGAAGAAGCAGCCTGTATCATGAAGGGCGTAGCAACGCATATGTAATCTGTGAGCGGAAAATGGATAATCATGTCATCCGGTATGTGGCGAAGCTTGATTATGACACCATCCATTATGAAAAAATGGCGCTCAGGTATATTACTATCCTGATGATGGCCTTTACCATACCGCTTATTTTTATTGTATTTTATTTCCTGTACAGGAATGTTACAGTGCCAGTACAGGGACTGATAGATGCGGCATCTGAAATTGAAAAGGGCCATTTCGGCGTGAAGATCGAAAAGGAGGAGAGAAGCAGGGAATTCCTTTATCTGAATAACGCGTTCAACAGCATGTCGGATAAGCTGAAGAACCAGTTTGAACAGATTTATCTGGAGGAGCTGGCGCTGCGGGATGCCAATATCATGGCACTGCAGTCCCAGATCAACCCTCATTTTCTGAACAACACGCTGGAAATCATCAACTGGGAGGCCAGAATGGAAGGGAATGAAAGGGTGAGCAGCATGATTGAGGCCCTTTCCACCATGATGGAGGCCACCATGGACAGGAAGAAGCAGCAGATGATACCTCTTTCTGAGGAAATCAGCTATGTGGAGGCTTACTGCTATATCATCAGACAGCGCTTCGGCGAGAAATTCCAGTATGAGAAGCGGATAGATCAGACGCTGATGCGCATTGAGGTTCCCCGGCTGATCATCCAGCCGATTATGGAAAATGCGGTGGAACACGGCCTGGCAGGCAGGGCGGGGAAGATTTTGCTCCGTATTTATGCGGAAGACGACAAGCTGAAAATTGAAGTCATAAACGACGGCCTTATGACCCAGGAGGACAAAAGAAAGGTGGAAGCGCTGCTGAGCGATTCGCCGGATATGGCCGAACAGCACTCCGTCAGCCTTGGCATACGCAATGTGAACAAGAGATTAAAGATAATATATGGCCCAGATTGCGGTCTGACAATCAAAAACTACAAAGAGGATCAAACAGTCAGCACAATAACAGTCAAATTGCATAAATGATTTTTGGCGCAACAGAACAATAAAAGACAAATAATCACAATAGGAATCATTAACCTTTCCGCTTGATTGTTATATGATAAGTACAGATGAAAAACAAGTCATCCAAAACGAAAGGGAGGTTTCTTACATGAAAAGAAAATTATTAGCTTGTGTATTGGCATGCACGATGGTAGCTTCACTGGCAGGCTGCGGCGGAAGCGCAAGCCAGACAGCAACAGAATCCAAACCTGCTGAAACAACAGCAGCGGAGCAGTCCCAGGCAGCTGAGAGCACAGCACCGGCAGAAGAAACAACAACAGAAGCAGCAGAGGCAGGCGCCCTGGAAGTAAAGAGCGGAATCACCCTGAATGTAACAACAACCTTTGCAGGCGAGGAAAGCAACGTCCAGAACTATCAGGATGCGGTTAAGAGATGGGAAGACAAATACGGCTGCAGCGTGGCAGACTCCTCAGGAAGCGCAGATGAAACCTTTAAGTCCCGTGTTATCTCAGACTTCGAAGCCGGCGCAGAACCCGATGTACTGTTCTACTTCAACGGAAACGACTCCAACCCGTTTGTAGAGGCTGGCAAGGTTGTAACCATTGATGAAATCCGTTCCGTATATCCTGATTATGCATCCAACATGAAGGACGAAATGATTCCTGCATGTCCTGCAGACAATAAGAAATACGCAGTTCCTTTTTACGGATACTGGGAAGGCATGTTCGTAAACAAATCTGTTTGTGAGCAGGCTGGTGCAGAAATCCCCGGTGCAGACACCACATGGGAAGAATTCATGGAAATCTGCCAGAAGATTAAAGATGCAGGCTTCACACCTATCGCAGCTTCTCTGGCAAAAGAGCCTCATTACTGGTTCGAGTTTGCAGTATACAACCATGACACACCGGCCACACATGCATCCGTTCCGGCAGCTCTGGATGATGCAGCAGGAAAAGCATGGGCAGCAGGACTGGCAGATATCAAGGACGTATTTGAAAAAGGCTATTTCTCTGAAAATACCAATACCGCAGAAGCTTCTGAAGTATTCCAGAGCTTTATCGACGGCAAGTCCGCATTCTATGTAGACGGTTCCTGGAAAATGGGCGGTATTGCAGAAGCTACCGAAGATATCGATAACTTTACTGTTACATTTATCCCCGGCGCTAACGAGCGTAAATCCACAGATATCATCAGCGGACTTTCTTCAGGCTGGTATATTACCAAAAAAGCATGGGACGATCCGGATAAGCGCGCAGCAGCAGTTTCCTTCATCAGCGATATGACCACAGATGAAAACGTATCCCTGTTCGCTCAGACAGCAGCTACAGCTCTGAAGAATGGTGTTACATTGGATACCGCTTCCCTGAATTCCCTGCAGATTGACAGCCTTGATATGGTTAAGGCAGCAACCGGTGTTACCGGCGCAGCTCAGGACCTTTGCACACAGGAACAGAGAGCACCTATCTTTGACCATATGCCTGAAATCGTAACCGGCAGCGTAGCTATCGAGGACGCAATCTCTCAGGTAATTGAGAACATGAACGAGTAATTATGCGGACCTGTTTATCATACAGGACCGGTGTATAACAGCACAAGGGCCGAAGGCATTTCCTCCGGCCCTTTCATAAAGAAAATAATGATGATATGCCGTAAATAAAGAACCGTGAAAGCAATATTTTAAAAAGCCAGTCTGATTTTAGAATATCAGCGCCCGATGAAACGGGCAGAGAGGTGTTGGTATGAACAATCAACCAAATATTTATAAAAATAAAAAACCTGTCTTTTTCTTCCTTTTCCCGGCTTTCCTTTTCCTGGCGCTGTATCTGTTTTATCCTTTTTTTAAGAACATCATAAACAGCTTCCAGATAATTAAGGATTTGGGGGCGCCCGCCAAGGGCTGGAATGACCCGATTTACAAGAATTATGCAAAGCTTTTTACCGATAAAAATATGGCAATTGCCATGAAGAACACACTTATCATGATAGTGGTAACATTGCTCGGCCAGGTAGGGATCGCATTGATTCTTTCCCTGATGGTAGACAATATCAAGAGGGGAGCAAAATTTTTCCGAATCGTTTACTTTTTCCCCATTGTGGTATCTGCTACCGCACTCGGCCTTCTGTTCAACCTGATTTTCCTGTATGACAAAGGTATGCTGAATCAGTTCCTGGGAATGTTCGGAGTAACGGAGCTTACGGACTGGAAGGATTCGGCCCACGCGATGGTGACTATGATGGTTCCGGTTATGTGGCAGTATGTAGGCTTCTATTTTATCATTCTGCTGACGGGCCTTAACAATATTTCAGATGAGCTGTATGAGTCTGCGTCAATCGACGGAGCCACTGCCTGGCAGAGAGTAAGGTATATTTCCCTTCCCCTGCTCCACAATGTTATCTGCACCTGCAGCGTCCTGGCTGTAACGGGTGCGCTGAAGGTATTCGACCTGCCCTGGACGATGCTGCCCAACGGCATGCCGATGGGCGAGACCTGGCTGACCGGTACATACATGTACTACTGGGCTTTCCAGGGCAAGGACATTGACTACAGCTGTACGGTTGCAATCGTTATCGTAGTGCTCGGCATCCTGCTTTCCAAGGTTGTCAACATGATTTTCAAAGAAAAAGATTATTAGGAAGGGGTATACAAAATGAAAAAGAAGAAATTTTCCGTAGGGCTGCTGTTTGTATATCTGGTCCTGGTTATCTGGGCGCTGACCACAATTTATCCGCTGATTTGGGTTGTCATGAACTCCTTCAAGGATAAAAAACAGATAGTATCCAACTCCTTTTCATTCCCTGTGGGCGCGCTGTTCACACTGGATAATTATGAGAAGGCAATCAATAAATTCAGTATTTTTACCGCTTACAGAAACAGCCTGCTGATTTCCTGTACGGTGGCCGCAGTGGTTATCCTGTTTGCAGGGCTTGCCTCCTATGCGCTAGTCCGCTATAAGTTCAAAGGCAGCGGACTGATGAACAGCCTGGTTATCGCAGCCATGATGTTCCCTGTATTTGCAACGATTATTCCCGTATTCCGTATGGAATCCAGCTGGCACATCGTTAATACCAACAACCTCTGGCTTGCGCTGTTATCCTGTGCACTGCCGCAGATAGCAGGAAACCTGGCCTTTGCCATCGTGGTGCTCTCCGGCTACATCAAGGGGCTGCCGGTGGAGCTGGAGGAAGCGGCCTACATGGAAGGCTGCAACGCTTACCAGATTTTCTTCAAGGTAATTATGCCGCTGACAAAACCCTCCTTTGCCACGGTTGGTATTTTCAGCTTCCTTTGGAGCTACAACGACCTGTTTACCCAGACCTTCTTCCTGCGTTTCCCTGCGCACTGGGCAATTACCAGACTGCTGAATGAAATCTCCGGCAGACAGGGTACGGATTATGGCCTGATGGCAGCCGCGGTTTCCCTGATTGTTGTTCCGTTGATTATCGTTTATGTATGCCTGCAGAAATACATCATCAAGGGCATGACCGCAGGAGCCATTAAGGGATAATGCGCAGAAGCTTTTGCTTCGCCTTTCCCGGAGGGATTCCGGAAAAACAAAAATGAAACAGTTCGGTTGCCCGAATTACAGCAAAATAATAAAAAAACGGAAAGTGTCTGTCGGCAGGACACTTTCCGTTTTTGGCCGTATATGTTATAATGAAAAAATGTTGAAACTGTTTTAGCAGTTCAGCCTTCGGCAGCATTGTAACTGAAATACTGAAAGTACATGACACAGGGGGATAATTCGTATGTACAAGGTGGCGATTGTGGATGATGAACCAGTTATTGTGAGGGGACTTACAATGACGATTCAATGGGAAAAGTACAACTGCCGGGTGGTGGGGACCGCCGGCGACGGACAGGAAGGGATGAAGCTGATCCGGGAAAAGAGGCCGGATATCCTCATTTCCGATATCTGTATGCCCGGGATTGACGGCCTGACGATGATTGCAGGCATGAAATCGGAGTTCGGACCTATGCAGATAACCATCCTCACAGGCTTCCGCGATTTTGACTATGCCCAGCAGGCTATCCGCCTGGGTGTAACAAGATTCCTGCTCAAGCCCTCCAAAATGGATGAACTGGACGAAGCGATCCGCGTCATGATAGAGAACCTGCAGCGACAGGGAATCATGGGTACAGACGGAGAATCAGAAAACTGCGGAAACACTGGAAAGACCGGAAACGCTGGAGACACTGAAGGCGGCGGAAATACAGGGAGCACGGGAAATGCCGACGGAAAAGGCCCCACAGGACAAAGCGCAGAAAATGCACCGGAATACCCGGCAATAAAAGATACTGCTTCAAAAGGCGCCGCCCAAACCGCTCCCGGCAATGAACCGTCCGATAAAGACGCCGCCGGGGAAGACAGGGAAGCCGGAGAGACAGACAGCCCTGCAAGCTGCTTTATCGTAAAAAATGCATTAGCCTACATAGAAGAAAATTACAGAGAAAAACTGAAGCTCTCCGATGTGGCTGATCAGATATATGTCAGCCAGTGGCACCTGAGCAAGCTGCTGAACAAACATACGGGCCAGAATTTCTCTGAAATACTCAATAACATCAGAATCGAAAAGGCAAAAGAACTGCTTAAGGACCCATCACTGCGCATCGGTGATATTGCGGAAGAAGTGGGCTTTCTGGATATGGCCCATTTTTCCAGGGTATTCAAGAAACAGGCAGGAATTTCCGCCAACGAATACCGCAACACTATCCTGGGTAGGTAGTGGGGCGGACGGGGAATCTGAGCGTGGCTTTCCGGCTTTAGGCAGAGGGGAGGGGCTGTGGTTTTGGCCCTTGGGC
>NZ_KE992646.1:63148-74990 GCF_000466465.2 Clostridium sp. KLE 1755 | reverse complement strand
CACGTGATACACAGTTTATTTGACACACCCGCCAGTGTCTATCCAGAAGAATCGAAAGCATTGAGTTACTACGCAAAGAACCATCTGCCTGGGAAAGTGAACGTAACAACATCTGTGAATTCTTACCATCGAACTTTCCTAAACATCATTTACAAATAAGGGTATATCATCTCGGCTGGAATGATATCTCCCTCTTCTGTCTGCCTCCTGTTTATTCTCCATCACTACCAGCCTCCCCTTCTTTTGTACTATAGGAAAAAAGCGAAAACGCATATTCAAACAAATCAATGTCTCTTATTTTGCGTCTTCGCTTAATATAAAAACCAAATCATTCTTCATTTCCTGAAATTGTTCAATAATAGTTTGTAGCTTCTTCTCTATACCTTGAACTTGAACCTCTGTAATTTTTCCATATTTATATGCTATCAAACGTTCCCCGATAATATGATAACTCCAACTTTCTGAATATGATCGATCCCTTTCTTCATTATGAATCGCAAATCCTATTGGTAAAAGGTTGTTTCTCATACCAATACTAACCGCCATCGAAGATATACCTAAATATTCTCCAGCCATCTTACATGTAATTTTTGATGCTTTGCGTATATCATCATCTGTATATCTGGCCATTTTTACACTCCTCCTTGAGAAGCGCATAGCCAATACTACCTATTTATGTTCATTTAGCTCAGCTTCAATTTCCTCAATCGTTGGCAGTGTTCCCTTAAAGTCATCTGGCACCAAATTTGAAAGTTCGTATTCTGATATTCCCAATGGTTGACTACTGGATTCTATTGCATATTTCGCCTGAATATTATCTTTAGATTTGCATACCAACAGTCCCAAAGTCGGAGCATCCATCTCCGATTTTAGGATATGGTTGACTGCAACCACATATGTTCCAAGTTGTCCTGTAAAAGATGGTTCAAACGCTGTAACCTTTACCTCAACTACCACATAGCAATGTAATTTGATATGATAAAACAGCATGTCAATAAAATTTTCTGTATTGCCAACTTCAATCCGGTATTCACGCCCAACAAAAGCAAACCCACTTCCAAGTTCTAGCAAAAATGCTGTAATATTATCCATCAATGCATCCTTTAATTCTTTTTCATTATAGTTCTTGGTCAGTGTTATAAAATCAAAATTGTAGGGATCTTTCGTGAGTTCCTGTGCTAAATCACTTCGTGCCGGTGGAAGTGTATACTCAAAATTTGTAACTGCTTTACCTTGTCTATCAAAAAGCTTCGTATCAAGAAAATTTAGCAGCACAGCTCTGGACCAATTATTTTCGAGTGCATTTTGTACAAAAAACAATGCTCTCTGTTGATCCTCCTTACATTTATCCATGATAACTTTATGATGGCCCCATGGAATCATAAAAATTATATTCTTATCAATTTGCGCACCAGTTTGGGGCGTAATTATACTTTTAATTTGCGCATCAAGTTGGGGCGTAATCTCTACATCCGAATACAACCTGTAAAACTGATTCATATATTGTAGATTTCTTGGTGAAAATGACTTGATCTCCGGTAGTTCTTTTACTAAGTCTTTGCTTATCTTTTGATAAACATGGCTGCCCCATGTCTCATTCTTCTTCAATGTCTCAATATCTCGTCCAAGAAGCCAATAAAAACGAAGCATCTCATCATTTACTTTTATAGATGCCTTAATTTGACTGGTTTTAAAACGATTGCTTACTTCAGATATCCATTTTTTATAATCACCTTCAAATTCTTCCCCTGTCAGTATATCTGCCATCTGCCTTACACCCACTCTTCCATCAATCATTTTCAGATATTGTCTTTCTATTTTTCTTGTATAGCTTTTGTTATTATACCATTATTCATACAAAAAAACATCAAAAACCAATCTTCATATACTTTATAACATATTTAACCGTGCTTTACTGTTTATATCCCATCATTTCTAGTTCCACATCAATCTAATTACGCTTTTCTATAAAAGAAGCAGAGCCCATGCCGCTGTCTACCAGTACTTTACACAGCATATAGCTCTGCCTCTTTCATTCTTATATTTAATCATCTAATTTTCAGAATTTCATCTATCCCAAATATTCTACTATTGCTTTCAGATCTCCAGTTCGTACAGTTTTAGCTTTCCTTTAATGTATTAGTTGGCAGTATGTTTGGACAAAAGCACAATGCTTTCGCAATTGGCTACATATGCTTACATACCCATTCTTTCTCCAAAAACTCCACCATATCGGCCGCTTTGGGAGGGCAGCCCTCCAGGGATTTGGAAAAGCAGACGGTACAATGCCCCACGCCGATATCCCCGGTTTTGCCGCGGAAGCCCTGGCCGATGGCAACGGGAGGCAGTCCTTTTTTCAGCTCTCCCCGATCCTGAAGCCGGTCCAGCGCATAGATAAGGGAACCGAAGCAGGCGCTGCAGGCGTCCTGACTGTCCGTATAGGAGGCCAGTTTTTTAACCCGGCCTGTCATGGGCGGCATTTTCTTTGCCGATAGGTCTTCATTCAGATATACCATATGGGCCTTCGCGGTATCCGCACTTCCCACGCCCAGCTGCTGCGCCAGCATAATGTAATCCACTTCCTCAGGCTTATGTCCCATGCTCTCACAGACGAAGGCATCGCACAGCACCGGATCGCGGAAAGCTAAAATCCGGTTCATTACCACCGGATTGCCGCCTTCTTCAAAATCCAGATCGCCGCAGATATTATCCACGAGGATAAAATCGTTTCGGACCACGGTGTTCAGATGGGCGATGGGACGATGCAGCCCCAGCGTATGGAAACGGCGTTTCTCAGCGTTGGGAATCAGCCCTTTGTTGTTTTTCAGAGCACAGGTGATCAGTGTCTGGCAATGCCCTTTCAGCACAGGCAGATTGATCATGAAATCCATCTGTACCGCGGTATCGCAGATCCGGATATCCATGCCTGCCGCATCGCAGCTTTTCCAGGTATCGGCCTGCATGTCCTTAAACGGCACGCCGTACTGTCTGGAAATCCGTTCGTAGCCGGCTGCCCGGAAGGCATCCCGGGTATTGTCTCCCACCCAGGATCCTTCCATGATTATAAGATTGTTAAAACCGCACTCCTGCAGGTATGCAACCACGCCCTCCAGAATCTCAGAATGGGTTGTCGCTCCCTCGCTTGGATCCCTGGCCACTACCAGATTCGGCTTCAGGCCGATTCTCTTGTTCCTGTCCCCGATCAGCTCCGCCAGGCCCGCACGCTTCAAAATGCGGATGGTCATATTTTTATAATCCGTACCGTGAATGATTAGGATATCCTTTTTCTCCATCATTGTGTTTTATTCTCCGCCTGTAACCGTTTAGGTTTTTTCTTATCTATTATCAGATAAATGGTAGGCATCAGAAGCAGGGTGAGCAGTGTGGAGGCCACCAGGCCGCCGATAATAACAAGAGCCATGCCCTGCATCATTTCGCTGTTTCTTCCGATTCCCAGTCCCATGGGGAGCATGGAGAGAATGGTGGTGAGGGTGGTCATCAGGATCGGGCGCAGTCGGATGGCTCCCGCATCGATCAGCGCGTCCTCCAGCGGTATTTCCTGTCTCAGCTGGTTCACGGTATCCACATATAATATACCGTTATTCACCACGATTCCGGCCAGCATCAAAAATCCCATTAAGGAAACCATACTGATGGTGATTCCTGCAATATACAGCAGGAAAACGGAGCCTACCAGGCTGAAGGGAATACACATCATAACCATGAAGGAAAAACGGGGTGATTCAAACTGCATGGCCATCACCAGGAAAACAAGGAATACGGCGATTAAAATGGATTGGTAGAGAACGCCAAATTCCTCGTTCATAATCTCCGTCACCATATCCTCCGCCACCTCCACGCCCGCCGGCAGCGTCAGCGCTCCCACCGTCTGCAACAGTGTCTTCTGCGCGGTAAAACGTGCCTCCTGGGTAGTGGCCGCCGTAAGGCTGATCTGATATTTGCCATCCACCTTCATGATGGTCTGGGGCGCATCCGTATATACCACCTGGGCGATTTCCCGCACAGGGACCTGAATGCCCTGATTGTTAGTCAGAGTGGCATCCATCAGGCTGTTCATGCTGTCATACAGCCCCTCTGGATATTCCAGCTTCACCTCATATTCCGTTCCGTCCTTTGTTACGGTAAGCACATCCGTTCCGCTTAAAATATTGCGGATGCTGCCCGCCACCTGCACGGGCGTCATTCCATAATGCATGGACATCAGCGGGTCGATTTCCAGTTTGGCCGCGGTGCTCGTGTCCTGGGCGGAGGATGTTACCTTGATTACGCCGTCCACCTGCTCCATGGCTTCCTGGGCTTTCCGGGCCGCTTTTTTCAAAATCTCCATATCCGCGCCCTGCAGATCGATTTCCGTGGTGGAAGAGGACATCATGCCGCTTCCCATACTGCTGCCGCCGGAAGCAATATCCAGCTCCATACCCGTATAGTCCCTGGTTTCCCTATTCCACTTTTCTATCACATCCGCAGTGGACAGCTCCCTATCACTTTTCAGGTAGGCGCGCAGGCTGGCGGAAGATCCGCTTTCTATGGAAACACTATAGGATGCCACGTCTGGCTCTGCCTTGGCAAGCGCCTCCAGCTTTTCCATGGCGCTTTCCTTGTCCTCCAGCGTGGTTCCTGGCCGGAAGGAAGCGGAAACCTCCACAATTCCTTCATCGGAGGCAGGCATCAGCTCCATATTTACCTGAGTAAGCATCAGTCCCGCCACAGCCACCAGGGCAAGGGTAACGCCCACCACCACCAGCTTCCTGTGAAGCACCTTTCTCAGGATTTTCCTGTATACACGGGTGGTTTTATCCACGATCCTGTTTGCCGGAATCTCCTTCTTCTCCGTGGGCTTGAAAAGGGAGTAAAAGAGGGGCACCAGAGTCATGGCTGATATCAGGGAGGCAAGCATGGCAAATACAATGGTAAAGCCCAGCTGGCCGAACATCTGCCCCGCCAGATCATCCACGGTGGCCAGGGGAAGATATACCACGATTGTAGTAATTGTGGAAGCGATGATTGACATGGTTACCGCCTTGGTTCCCCACAGCGCCGCTTCCTTATAGTCCTCATGCGTATCCCTGGCCCTGAAGCAGCTTTCAATCACGACGATGGAGTTATCCACGATCATACCGATGGCGATTACAAGGGATCCCATGGTAACGATATTCATGGAGTAGCCCATCATGCTCATAAGAATCAGCGTGGCCAGCAGGGAAATGGGCATGGAGCTTCCCACGATAAGGCTGGCTTTGAAATCCCCGAAAAAGATGAACAGCACCGCCATGGAAATCAGGACGCCCGCAATCAGTGTTTTTCCCACCGACCATAGGGAGGAGGTAATGATATCGCTGGAATTGTATTCCACGCTTATTTCGATTCCCGGATTTTTTTCCGAATATTCCGCAATCAGCTTTTCAATCTTCTGCGTTACCTGCACCACGCTGGCGCTCTGTTTTTTCTGGATGGAAATACTGATATTTTCCATGCCGTCGCTTTTACTGATGGAATCCGCCTTTTCCTGTGCCATGGAAACCTCAGCCACATCGGAAAGATGGACCACGCTTCCGGCCGCGGTGATAATCGGCACCTGCTCCAGCTTCTGCACAGTATTAAATTCCATGGCCGCGCTGACGGAAATGTCCTGGCTGCCCTGCTTCACGCTGCCCGCGGGCACGGTAAAGTCCGCCGCCGACAGATAGTTGGCAACCGCGGCCATATTCAGGCCGTATTGCTTGAGCATATCTTCTTTTAAAAGAACCCTGATGTATTCCTGGCTGCCGCCGGAAACATCCACCTGGGCCACATTGGTGATGGATTCCAGAGCCGGTATAAACGTATCCTCCAGGGTTTTGCGCAAATCCTGCTCCCCCTGCGCGCGGGCAGAAAGGATCATGTCCGCGGACTGTGACATATTCAGTTCGATGACAACAGGGGAGGAGGCGTCCTCCGGCAGCTGCAGGCTGGCCGTATCCAGCGCAGTACGCAGATCCGCATAGCATTCGTCAATATCCACGCCGTATTCATAGGTAAACATGACCATGGACAGATTTTCCGAGGACTGTGAGGTCACGGAATCAATGCCGCTCAGGGTGGAACCGGAATCCTCCACCACCTTGGTCACCAGTTCGTCCACACTTTCCGGATCCGCGCCGGGGTAGGTAGTCATTACGATGAGCATGGGCATATCCATGTCCGGCGTCAGCTGCATTTTAAAGCCCGGTATGGAGCCCAGGCCGAAAACGGCCAGGGACAATATGATAAGAATCACGGAAACCGGGCGCTTCAGCGCTAATTTTGTGAGATTCATTCCGCGTCCTCCCCTTCAACCAGACGCACCTTCGCACCATCCGTCAGCTGGGAAGACCAGGTATGTATGACTATGCTGTCCGCGGCAAGACCGCCTGTTATTTCTATTTTATCTTCATTGTACAGGCCGGTTTCCACAGGTGTCTTAACGGCGATCCCGTCCTCCACGCAGTACACATAGGCCTGCTCCGCTTCATAATATACCGCGTCATAGGGAAGCAGCAGCGCATCGTTTGTCCGGTAAGTGTCGGCTGTGATTTTTACCGTTACGCCATTGGAAAGCTGTGTGTTTTCCGTGGCGGCCTTGATTTCAAACAATCCGGTCCTGGAGTCAACTGACTGGCCGATCTGGGTAATGCCTGCCGTAAAGGTCTCGCCGTTCCTTTCCAGCGTAATTGTTTCTCCTGCAGTGAGCTGGTTTTTCACCGCTTCGCTCACATAAAAGGTAACTGTCATGGAATCCTTGTTGGATATGACATAAACCGGATTGCCGGCGCTTACCATACCGAATTCATCCACATTTTTCTGCTCAATCACCCCGGAAATAGGGGCCGTCAGCGTATAGTTTTCCAGCTGCATCATGGCGTTCTGGATCCCCACGTCGGAGGAAGCGATCTGGTTCTGCAGGGCCGCTGCCGTATCCTGGTACGCCTGCCCGTTCTGGATGCCATACTGTACCTGGGCATCCTTCAGATTTTCCTCGTAAAAATCAATGGTATCGCCGGTGGTTGACCGGGAGGTCTCCGCAGAATCAATGCTACTGTCAATGGAGGAAATATTGCTTTCCAGGGAGGAAGCCTGGGTTTTCATGGAAGCAATCTGGGAAGCATAGGTTGACAGGCTGCTGTCCAGACGGCCTTCCCCGATGTCTGCAGCTGAATAGCCTGCGGATCTGAATTTATTTACCGCCTCTAACTTACCTTCATAGATTGCTTTATCCTTTACATATTCTTCGTAGCTTTTCTTTTTGGTTCCGTCCTGATTATCTATCTGAAGAATTACAATATCACTGTTATTTCCAATTCCCGCAACCGCCTGCATGATTTCCGGTTCATCGTTCCCGCGGCCGTGTCTGCCGCCCTTTCCGATACCGGCTGTCAGGGAATTGCCTGTCCGGAAGGAGACCTGTGCCACTACGGCTGTCTGTGCCGATCTGTTATCATATTGGTTTTCATGGTCGGAGGTTTTCCGTACGGCTCCGTTATCCCATGCCCTGCTCTGCAGTTCGCTGCTTTGGGTTGATTCGTTATGGCTGCTCTTTTCAGCCCCGCTCTGGGACGCAGAAGTGGATTCCTGAGATGGGGCTTCCTGGGCGGAAGGACCCTGGGCAGAGGAATCCTGGGAAAAGGAATTCTGGGAGGAAGAACCTTGTGAGGAAGAATCCTGGGAAGCTGTCCCCTGTGTGGACGAATCCTGGGAAGCAGAGCCCTGGCCGCCGCCGTCCGTTCCCTGATGCTCTTCTTCCGAAGGCGACTTATCCGGGCTGCCCTGAGAATCAGGGTCCTTGCCGCCATTCTCCTGGGATCCTCCTTCAGATGCTGAACCTCCATTGCTTTCTTCACCGCTTCCGTTGGTCTTGTCCGTGTTTTCATCCGGCTTCGTGCCATCCGATGGATTTGTATTGGAATCGGGATTCTGGCCAGAATCCGGCTTATTATCCGGATCGGGATTTGGATCAGGATTCACGTCCGGCTTAGTCTCTCCGCCTTCACCAGGTTCGGTATAATAAAGCTCCTTCCAGTTTGGCTCCGGATCAGTCACCCATCTCCAGACGCCGTTGGCGTCCTGATAGACGAACTGCTTGGCCGTCACCGCCATGCTCTTCATGCTCTTATAATTTTCTTCCATATCACCGATGCTGTCGTTGATTTTATTCAGAGCACTCTTCATATCCTCTTTTTTCTGCTGGGTATCCGCAATGGAGGTTCCGGCAGAATCATACTGCTTTTTCGCCATATCAATCTGATACTGGATATTTTTAAGATTGCTCTCCATGGACAGATTGCTCATGACCTGGCTGGAACCCAGGGTACGCTGTGCGGACAGCTCCGCGCCCTCCTTCGTCAGCTTTGCCGATTCCAGCTGAAGCCTTGCTGCCTCATCATCAATCTGCAGCAGCACATCCCCCGCCTGTACATGGTCACCCACTTCAAAATTGACCGCCGCCACCTCGCCTGAAACAAGCGGTATGATACTGACCTGTTCCTGGGGACTTACCGTCCCGATAAAAGTGCTGGAAACTGCCAGGCTGCCTGTTTCCGGCGCCGACGCTTCCACGGCAAGGGCCGTATCCGCTGCCTCCGTTTCCTCCGTACCGGCCGTATCCGCACTGCCTGCGCAGCCTCCCAGCGTCATCACAGCCGCCATCAGGACTGCAAGGCTCCTCATACGGTTCTCTTTTTTCATAATAACACCTCATTTTATTTATTTCCTGATCCCGCATCACCGGCATAAGCTTCGCACATGCCGGCCCTGGCGTTCCTCCCTGCAGGAATCCATTCCAGCGCCGAAATGTGCGAAGCTCATGTTACTTAGCAATGCTAACCATTTTCAATCCCATTCTAACTTTCATATTATTATAAGTCAATTAAAAAACTATAAAATAAGTCCGGGAGGGAGACCCATCCGCCCCGGTGAAACCATAACTGTATGGCTGCTTTGCATTACAGGGGGGTGCGTGTTATACTGTTGTTGGAAAAATAAAGTAATTGGTGTGAGTAAAATTGCTGAATGCAAGAAGAGGTTGTTATGGCGGATGTGAATGTATTTCCTTTTGAGTTGATTAATAAATTTCATCGTTTTAAGCTGAGTGCGCTTCCTATGCCGCTGCCGGAAAGTGAGCTGATTACTCTGTATACTATCCGGGACGCCAATCAGTATGATGGTGTGGAAAATACGCTTATTTCGGGGCTTGCGGAGAAGCTTCATGTTTCGGTTCCCACGATTTCACGGTGTTTAAGCAGGCTGGAGGAGAAGGGGCTGGTGCAAAAAAGCAGCCAGACAAACGATCGCCGTAATACGTACGTCTGTCTGACTGAAGAGGGGCTTGCAATCTATGAGGAGTCCTTCCGGACCCTTTCTTCTTTTGTGGAGCGCGCCCTTTCCCGGATTGACGGGGAGGAGCTGAACCAGTTTTTTGCTACCTTTGATAAAATTTATGATGCACTGGCCCAGGAATACAATGCTTTGGGTAAAAAATAGGTTTTCCTGCGGGATCTTCGGTCAGCGAAGCTCTTTGGCGCATTCTTTATAGTAATGTCTGCCGTTGGCGCTGGTTTCATACTCTGCCATCCGGTCCAGCGCCTCCGCTTTCAGGCGCCGCGTTTCTTTGTCCGTATCATCGTTTGTCAGCAGCAAATCGCACAGCTCCAGGCACCATTGGTATTCCTGCGCCTCAAATGCTTCCGCTGCGGCCCGGAACACTTTCCGTTTTCCGCCGATCAGGGCAGTCATTTTTTCAGTGTACTTTTTGGGCGCAAGCGGGTGAAGGTGTGTGGGATTTCCGTCAAACCAGCCTAAATAGGCCGTATAAACCGCTCTTACCGTCCATTCCACACAGCCGTAAAATTCTCCCAGATACGGAAGGACAGCATATTGTTCAGGCAGCCGTATTTCTGCGGCCAGCTCTTCCTGGCTTTTTCCCTCATTCATCCCTTCCAGGGTCTTTGTGAGAATGTAATTTATGACGTCTCTGAAATTCCCGAGCACTTCCCTGATGTTATCGTTTCCATAGATTACTGCGGTGTGTCCTGGCAGAAGGTAATCCGCAGGATAGGCAAGCAAGGCGTCTATGCTTTTCCTCCAGGCCGATAGGTCGCGGTACTGTCCGCCCCGGATGGCGTAAAAGTTGGGAAAACAGCCATAGTAATTGTCACCGCAGCACAGAACCCTTTTCTGCGGAAGCCACACGCATATCTGATCATCCGTTTCCCCCGGAAGTCTGGCCATTTCCAGTGAAATGCCGTCTATTTCACGGCTCACGCTGTCCTCCTGATAAACCGTTGACGGCGCGGTAAAGGCGCGGTGCTCCCCATATACGACTCCCTCGCGCCGGCCGATTCCCTGGGAAATATTTTCTTCGTCCGTAAGGGTATAACCGAACTGCCTGCTTCCCCGTCTGTTCTGAATCTGCTGCAGCAATTCCGAGCCCTCCAGGGCCGGTGTTTTCGGTGCGAAGGCAATAATCTCCGGATCGCTTCCCAGAAAAGCGCCTGCGCCGCCCCGGTGATCGGGATGGGAATGGGTGAAAATTACCGTTTTCACTTCTTTTCCCGTTTTTTCCCGGATAAAATGAAGCAGTTTTTCTCCCCTTTCCAGCGTATCCAGGGTATCGATCAGGATCACTCCTGTATTTCCTTCCAGTACTACCGCGTTGCTGTGTCCCAGACCCGATACGTGCCACACGCCCTCCGTCACCTGGGTAAAGGCTTCCTGAAAATTCCTGTCCGTAAAATCCTGAAGCTGAAGGCTTCCGTTCTCTGTTAACATATGTGTGCCTCCTTCTTTGAAACAGTTTAAATAAATATCTTTTTATAAAAACTGATTTATCAGGTCCGCCTTCTATGCAAAAAAATCTTCCGCTTCGCAGGCTGGCCGGCTGCTGTTCTATACATATACTATCACAAAGCGCCGGCCGCGTCCACGCTCCGGGCAATCCCGCCTTCTTCCTCCGTCCCCGGCCTATCGCCGCTTCGCCGGACGAAAATGCGGAAGCTGTTGCCGTTTTCCCCGTAGTTGTCTATCGATACATAGCCTCCCTGATCACTGATGAATTTCCGGGTCAGAAACAGGCCCAGCCCCACGCCCTCCTGCAGCATGGCGGCCTGCTTTCCCCTGTAGAACCGCTGGAAAACAGTATTTCTTTCCGCTTCCGGTATCCTGTTTCCCTCACTGCATACCTCAATACAGGCGTATAGCTCACAGGCGCTCATGCGTATCAGGATATCACTGCCCTGCGCACCGTATTTTACCGCATTGTCCAGCAGGTTAAAAACAGCCTCCAGCGTCCATTTCCCATCCACGCAGACGCGGATGCCCCGGTCTCCCTCCAGACGGATTTCCCTGCCCTTTGCCTCCGCCCTGGGTGACGCCTGATTTGCCGCCTCCAAAATAATCGGAAGCAGCTCCTGTTCCACTGGCGTAAGCGTAATGATATCCGTTTCCAGCCTTGCCGCCTTTTCAAAGCCTTCCCCAAACCAGCCGAGCTTTTCCGCCTGCCTGGATATATTGGACAGGAAATGACTCTTATTTTCCGCGCTCAGATCCGGCATCTGCAGGAAATCACAATACATACGTATATTGGTAAGCGGCGTGTTCATCTGATGCACCAAATCCGCAACCAGCCCGCTTAACTGGTTTTTTAACGCCAGCTCCTGTTCCTCATGGGCCTTCATAATGTCATACAGCTTGTAAATCTGGGTCTGCAGCTTCCCCGTCACAGTATCCTCCTGGGAAAAAAATGCCGCCGCCCCGTCACTTTCGGGAATACCGTCAATCAGGCGCTGCACGCAGTCGGAAGCCGTGTGCA
>NZ_KE992646.1:0-63048 GCF_000466465.2 Clostridium sp. KLE 1755 | reverse complement strand
CGCAGTCGGAAGCCGTGTGCAGCGCCCGGTTCACACAGACGGAAAGCCAGGCAAAGCCGCTATAAACCACAGTGCATTCCGCCAGGCAGTAGAAAATGCCCCACCACAGCGCGCCGGAGGGCGCCGTCAAAAGCAAAAACAAAAAAAGACAGGACAGCACCGCCTGCCCTGCCAGAATCCTTTTTATATTCAGGTCAATGCCTTCTGTTTTCCATGCTCCTTCCCTGATATCCCGTTTTTTCATTCTTCCTCCCATTTGTAACCAATTCCAAACACTGTTTTTATCCGCTCCGGTTTTCCCGGCTCCTTTTCAATTTTTTCCCGGAGCCGTCTGATATTCACCGCAAGCGCTTTGTCATCCACATAATTTTCCTGTGCATCCCAAACCCGGGCAAGCAGCATTTCCCGGGTGAGCACCCGCCTTCTGTTGTGCAGGAACACCTCTAAAAGACGCATTTCCGTCGGGGTGAGCGGGATGCTTTTTTCACCGATTTTCAACTCTTTCCCGTCAAAATCATAGCACAGATCGCCGTTGTAATAGAAACGGCCGTCCCGGCACAGGCTCCGGTTCAGCACGGCCTGTATCCTGCGCACAAGCAGCGGCACGGAAAAGGGCTTGGTAATATAATCATCCGCTCCGGCATCGAAGCCCGCAATCATATCGCCTTCCGTATTTCTTGCCGTCAGGAAAATCACAGGCACCGGGTTGCTTTCCCGCAGCCCGGGAAGGAATTCCCTGCTGTCCCCGTCCGGAAGGCTCACATCCAGCACCACCAGATCCGCCGGCTGCCCCAGCTGTTCCTTCATCCCGGCCAGACTGCCGGCGCCGCGTACCTGATGTCCTTCCCTGGCAAGGGCAAACATGATCCCTTCCCTCAATATCTCATCATCCTCTACCACAAGTATCCGGGCCATCTTTTCTCCTTACCTGCCTGTCCGCCGCTTCCTGGTTCCGCCATTTCCGCTTTGCACAGCCTGAGCAACCGCCTTTTATTCCGCTTCCCGCAGCCTTTCCACCACCGGCCTGCGTGTGAGGAAACGCGTCAGCAGCAACGCGACGGAAAAAGATACGCCGCACATTACCGCCAGGAGGATCCCGCAGCCTGCCGCAAAAATACCGGCGGAAAAACCGGAAAAGAACAATATCGCTTTCCCCAGCACCCGGCAGAAAAATACGCCCAGCGGTATGGCCGCCAGGACGCTGATGCCGCTGAGCAACAGCCCTTCCCGGCCTATCATGGAGCACATCTGCTTCTTTGTCATCCCCACGGACTGCATTGCCGCAAATTCCAGTTTTCTTGACAGCACGCCGGTCACCAGCGTGTTAACCACATTGCAGATCCCTATTATGCCAAACACCCCGGCAAGAAACAGGCCGATGAGAATCATGGACGCCTTCTCCTCTCTCTGTGCTTGCCTTTCCTCCACCCGGGATTCTATGGAAAGCTGGAAATTAAAGCTGTTTCGTACAATTTCCTCCAACTGTCCATATTCCTCCTGCGTCAGTTCCCGAAAGCCATTCGCCTGAATTATGGTAATCATATCCGCATACCCGGAATATATCTCCTGAAAAGCCCCGTCAGGGAATGTCAGAGCCGCCTTGGCTACAAGCCCCGTGGAAAACGGATTAATTCTTTCCACCACCGCAAGCACCTCCGCCTCACGCTCCACATATGCTCCTGTATCCGGATCCAGAATCGAAAGATGCAGCACCTGCCCCGCATGAATATTCCCGGCCGCCCTGCCGCTCTGATTCGTTCCCTGGTTATAAATCACATATTTGCCGGAGGCAAATTTCTCCGCATCCAGGCTCCCCTCCAGCACACGGATATTCTCTTCTTCCAGGTACAGCTGATCCGCAGGAAGTCCCCACAGATCAAGCAGGATATCCCCATTATCCGCCTGGTTCATCCATCCGGTTCCCATCTGTACACACCGGGCAAATTCTTCCTTTAACTCATCCGTCAGCCGAAGCTGTGCATATCCCGCTTCGCAGCCCCCCAGGATTCCCTCTTCATGCCTTCTCGCCTGATAGTATATGGCAGTCTCAGCAATAAAAGGAAGCTTTTCAATTTCCTCCACCATGGATTGTCTGATGGGCTGATAAGGTTCCTCATTATCCCACATCATGGCATCCTGACGTATTCTTACATCCGCGGTATGATAGCGATCCACCATATTTTCCACATTGTATCCCAATGTGAGGGTAAATACAACCAGGAAAATAATGCCGCTCAGCATAAAGGATACGGCTGACCAGACCTTTTTCTTCTTTTCATTCCGCTCCCGGTATCTGGCCGCCTCCACCGGAGAAATCCGCATGGCCAGGCGATAGGATTTTCTGCTGCTGATATATACCGTCAGGGCGGAGAAGAAAACAGCGGAAATAAAAAACAGAGGATTCAGCGAAGGTTTATAAAAAGCAGAATAATTTGTCCTTGCAAGTACGGCCGGAGATGCCGCAAGCCCAACCAGATAGCCCAGAACCAGCCCTGCCCCGATTCCTGCTGCCGACAGCCTCAATACCTGCCAGGTAAGCAGTGTACGGATCTGTTTTGCCGTTGTCCCTATTGTCTTAAGCATGCCAAAAAAGCGGATATCATTCACAATGGAGATATAAAAGATATTATAAATAAGAAGATACCCGCAAAACATCACCACAAACACGAACAGGAGCACTGCCACAAGATAAAGAATGGTAAAACCGTTATCCATCTTATACTCAACGCCTGATGCTTCCACCAAAGCGGCAATATCATACAGCTCTACTGCAATTGTATCCTTGAGCCGGCCGTCTTTGAATTTTACATAGACTGTTGCAGGTTCCTGCTCCATCTGAGGTACCTTTTGCTCCAGAAAAGCCTGCGAGGTATAGATTTCTTCATAAATAGAGGCCAGTCCCTCCAAAGGCGAGGTTACGATTCCTGAAACGGTCACCGGGATTTCTTTTTCCACCTGCTGCCCGTTTTCCCGTACCACAGGATGAAGCACCATCCGGTCTCCCGTATGGATATTGCCGCCCAGGCGCTGCACCATGGTATCCGAAATGGCTATTTCATCTGGTTTTTCAGGGAAACTTCCCTCCACCAGGCTCACCTTGTTCCTTGTATAAAATTCCTGCTGGGGAGCCAGAAGCGCCGTTTTAACTCCTGCCATCTCCCGGTTATGGATGCTTCCCACATTGCAGGGCCGCACATAGGCCGCCCACTCAACCTGAGGCATATCCCTGATTTCCTCATATTTTTCTACATCTGTAATAATACCGCCGTCAGCCAATGGCCCGGGGGTAAGGTCTGTTCCCAGGTTTATCGCATTATAAAAGCTGATTCCCGTCGTGCAAATCGTTGTAATCAGCAGCGTGGTCAGCGCAATTCCCAGAACAGCCGTCAGATTGCGCAGCCTGTGGGACTTCATGCTCTCTCTAGCTATCTCTCTTATCACTTCTTTGTTGGAGTTTTCAAACATCCTTATACCTCCCGCTTATCACAGGCCTGCCTGCTGCATGAATCAGTCGTTTAAAAGGAACCTTCAAGTCTGTTTCCTCCCACAATTTTTCCGTCTTCAATATGTATGATTCTGTCCGCCAGCTGGGCCACTGCTTCGTTATGAGTGATCATGACAATCGTCTGATGAAACTGTGTACTTGTCATTTTTAAAAGTCCCATGACCTCCGCGCTTGTGCGGGAGTCCAGGTTTCCGGTAGGCTCATCCGCCAAAATCAAAGCCGGCTTACTGGCCAAAGCCCGTGCAATGGCAACTCTCTGCTGCTGCCCGCCGGAGAGCTGGTTGGGAAACGCCTTCCTTTTTTCAGCAATTCCCAGCGAGGAAACTATGGAGGTGATATAATTTTCATCCACTTTGTTTCCGTCCAGGCGGATAGGGAGGGTAATATTCTTCTCCGTATTCAGCACGGATACCAGATTATAATTTTGAAAAATAAAGCCGATTTTTCTCCTGCGGAAAATCGTCAGTTCCTCATCCTTCATCCCCGTAATATCCTGTCCGTCAACGATCACTTTTCCTTCGTCCGCGTAATCCAGTCCCCCAATCAGGTTGAGCAGCGTGGTTTTTCCCGAACCGGAAGTTCCCACCACTGCCACAAATTCCCCTCTCTGTACGGAAAAACTGATATGATCCACCGCCTTAACCAGATTTTCTCCGCTTCCATAATATTTTACCAGGCCTTCCGCTCTTAATATTTCCATTTACTTTCTGTCCTTTCCCTCCATCTGGTGTCTTTACTGATGTTTGCCGCAGTCCGGAATTCATCTGAACTGTAAACTGTGATTAATATACCCTCTGAATCTGAATATATGTTTCATTAACACTCTAACATATATTTCTTACAATCCGGTAACAAAAGACAGAATGTGCGGTGGCCGGGAGCAGCAAAAAAGGCAGCCGGTCTGTATGGCTGCCTGAAATTATTTATTTGGACAATAGTCCTTTAAAATTAATGCAGCGATGCTTATATCAATAAATCTCGCTGTTCATTGATCACTTTTTCCAGTTCATCAAAATTGTTCACGGTAATGCCGGAATAAGCAACATTGTCCCGGTTAAATAATACGGGCAAAAATCCCATTTCCGCAGACGTCTCCAGATTTGCCACACTATTGTCTATAAAAATGCATTCCTGCGGCAGCTTTTCCATCCGTTCCAATGCTATCGTGAAAATCTTTTTTTCCGGCTTTCTGCATTTTACATCGCCGCTGACAATTTTACATTTAAAATATTTGTCTAATTTATAGTATTTTGTGATATAGGCGCTCCATTCAGATATGTCATTTGACAATAATACAAAATCACACCTGTCAGCATATTTTCCGGCAAAATTTACAAAGCCTTCATCTAATGTAAGGTAATTCTCAATATAATTTTTCATGTGATAGGAGGGATTTTCATACCCCAGCAAAGTCATAAATTCTTCTGATCCTATTTCACCATTTCCAGCTTTAGTAAACAACTGGTCTTCTTTCAATAATTTTATCAGCCTTCCATGCTCACATACATCAAAATGCCGGAAAGTATATGGAATAAAATTTCCTTTACTTTCCTTTAAAATTACACCATACATATCAAACACAATTGTTTTCAAACATAAAATCTCCTATTGTCCGATGATTTTTAATGCAATCTCTTTCGCTTTTTTACTGGAAACCTGCTCTCTATTATCCGTATCTTCCAAATAAACCGCAAAGTAAGTCCGTTTTTCCTCACTCTCAGAAAATCCTACAAACCACGCCTGTCCCTTCGTACCGGTTCCGGTTTTTCCATAGATTCCGCCGCCGTCCGCTGACATAATATTTTTTACTATCTTCACATGCTCCGGAGAAAAGCCTGTGCGGCCTTCAAAAATATCCGAAAGAACGCGCACCTGTCCATATGGAGATATTTTCAAAGAAGATGCAAGCCAGAAGCCGTTAAGCTCTTCTCCGGGATTTATTCCGCTGCCCGCCCACTCACTGATATTACAGTTTCCATAGTCCAGGGCTGTTAATTCTTCCTTTACCCGTTCCTGTCCCACCTGATCAATCACCTTTCGGAAATACCAGACACAGGAGGACTGAAACGCATCCTTCAGGGATAAATCCTGGTTCCATGCAGCATTTCCGTACTGCGTTCCATCGTAGCCCATCGTCGAGTTTTCATTCTCCAGCACATGATACTTCAGCCCCATAAGCGCAGACACGATCTTAAAGGTAGAACAGGGAGAGACTGCTGTCTCACATAAGGTTTTATTATAGAATCTGCATACCTGTTCCTGCGGGTCAAAAACTACCGCGCAGCCATTCAGGCCTCCAAACGCTTCACTGTAATCCACATTTTCCTGTGCTGCATTTTCCGGAGAAGCCTGATGCGGTTCTGCCGGAGGAGTATCGGTTTCTGTGATATTTGGCTGTTCGTCAATGGACTGCCCATCATACGGGTTTCGTACATCTTTTTCCGCAGCTGTGCTCCCTGTACTGATTTCAACCGCTTTTTTATCACCGCAGCCAGTGAATAAACCTGCACACAATACAACGGATAAAAATACGGCACATCTGTGGCTTCTCTTACTTTTTCCCCGCTTACTCATCCTTTATCACCTCTAATCCCGCAGCTAATCCAAAATTCCGGTTCTTTCCAGATAAAGCTTCACCTCTTCCAAATTTGCAAACCTGCCAAATAACATATTTTCCGTAGCCTCATCCGGCTGCCACAAATCGGGCACCATAACCGTTTTACATCCGGCCCCGCAGGCAGAAAGAATACCATTCCTTGAATCTTCCAGTGCAAAGCAATTTTCAGGTTCTTCCCGCAGCAGCTCGCAGGCTTTTATGTATATATCCGGCGCAGGCTTTGAGCGCTTCACCATCTCACCGCACACAATAACCTGGAAATAATCCCAAATTCCTGCCTTCCGTAAATGGTTTTCCACTTCCCAACCTGGTGATGATGAAGCAACCGCAAGCCTGCTGCCCTTATTCCTTAGATAATTCAGAAATATATACAGCCCTTCCTTTGCAGGCACACGGTTTGCTGCATAGTACTTCAGCAGGAATTCCCTGGTATGCCGCCTCATTCCCTCTTCATCATAGCTGTTGCCGAATTCATCCCCCCAAAGCTCTCTCGCTGCCGTAAATCCCATACCCTGAGTTTTCCGGAGCATATACCCTGCCTTTCCTATCCCGGTTTTTTCTCCCGCATAATCCCATGCCAGCGCAAAAACCTTACCTGTATCAAACATCAGTCCATCCATGTCAAATATGACCGCATTCATAAAATACTCCCTATCCCATTACATCTCCATGATTAAAAAAGAGGCTGATTTTCCTCGCTCCCTCAACCGCCCCTATATCCTCCACCGCCGGAATCGTGTTAGTATTATGGCTGTAAACCACAGGTAAAATATCATAGGCATTCATGTGGTGCAACAGTGTACATGCAGTTTCATACGGCTTTGTTACACTTCCGTCACCGCCTCCCACAATAATAACAGCACCTCTTTTTCCTTTTTGTATTGGCTTTATTTTACGAAAAAAAGAGGAACAGAAGTACGTCTGAAGCCTGCTCCCCAAATCCAGCAGTTTCCCCGTAATCTCAGAAAAGTATATAGGGGAGGCAATCAAAATATTATCGCACACCTGTATGTACTCATAAACCTCCTGCATCCCATCCTGTATGCTGCATCCATCGTGTTCCCAGCAAAACCTACAGTCTATACATGGCCCTATCCCATCCTCATATGCATTGACTAATTTATACTCCCCTTCAAGCCCCTCTAAAAATATATGGATCAGACTGACCGTATCTCCGTTTTTCCTCGGCGATCCATTCAATATCAATGTTTTCATTTTGCCCCTCCGGATACATAGATATCCCTGCCTCCAGCCATTCCAAGTGCCTCCTGAAAGGAGCGGGCCGTAAAACAGTTGTCCCCGTCAAAATTCCCTGTACAGAAAATCACAATCATTGTCCTCTTCATTCCTCACCCCATCCAGATAAACTTCCATCCTCTCCCTCTGCGTCCAAACATACTTCTCTGATTCCACAAACTCCAAAAATTCCCGGGCAGTTATCCACAAAAAAGAAATAGTTTCCCCCTCCTGCAGTACCACCGCCTTCTTGTCCCATCCGGTAATACACAAATATCCATAATAAAGCGTATCTTTGCTCCTGCAAAAATATATCTGCTCCAGCTCTCTGGCCTCAATTCCCGTTTCCTCCTTCAATTCCCGCACTGCCGCTTCATACGGCCCTTCTCCCTTCAGCGCGCTCCCTCCGGCGCCCGCTACGAATAATCCGGGAAACATTGCCTTATCCTCAGACCTCTGCATAAGAAGAAAACTACCGTCCTCATGTCTGACCACCACTTCACTGACCAGATGATAGCACCCTTCCGAGATTTCCTGCCCCCTTATCAGCTCTCCGCCGATTTTATTCCCCTGCCCGTCATAGGCATCCCACAATTCCATATTACTCCTGTCCACGCATTGCAGCATTAATGCATGCCATATCACCATGATTCCATTTCGTCATATGTTTCTATTCTAATCTCATCCTCTTCCAAAGTCACTTTCTTTTTCTGTTGTTTTTCCCAATCCTGGCATATAATCAACTCAGGGAGAATTCCCCGTAAAGAAATCATAACAACAGTTCAGACAGCTCTGAGCTGCTACGGCATCCGGCCATTAAAAAACGCTGCACAATGGACCGGATACCTGCCGTCACTGTATATTCTTATAGTCTGTGCAGAAAATGCGCAGACCTGCTGAACCGAAAGGAGACATCCCATGTCAAAAATATTCGGCATCCATTCCCGGCTCACAGAGCTTCCCGCTTTCCCGGAAGCCTCTGCGTCCGCACAAAACAATACGCCTGCCATAGAAATTCTTACGCCTGCGGAAGCCGCTTCAAACGCTTATCTGCAGGAGCATGGCTTTATGAATCTGAAATACCCCCAGGAAATCCATTTCTGCAAAGCGGAGGTGCATATGGACTTTTTATATGGCACCTTCGTCATTCCTCCCAAAGGGAAAAACACCCATGAGGCCTCCTTCCGCTATGCGATTTTTAAAGATCGCATCATATTCATTGATGACGGAGACTATGTCCTTCGTATCGTAGAAAAAATCCGCGATTCTATCACCCGGCCCAATCCCGGCATCGGCTTTTTCTTCGCAGATTTCCTGGATGCCTTGATTTCAGAGGATCTGCTCTGCCTGACCGATATTGAGAACCAGATTGCCCATCTGGAGGATGAAGTCCTGTCCGGCACTCTTGATAATTTCAATCACAAAATCATGAGCTGCCGCAGAAAAATCCTCATTTATTCCCACTATTATCTGCAGCTTTCCGACATCAGCAACGTACTGCAGCAGAATGATCACGGCTTCTTTAACCGCAGCGAACTGAATGCCTTCCGCCTTTTCAGCGAACGTGTGGGAAGGCTGCATGAGGAAGCGCTCATGCTCCGGGAGTATTCCACGCAAATCCGGGAGGTTTACCAGTCCCAGATCGACATCAGGCAAAATAAAATCATGAAAATCCTCACCGTCGTCACCACCATCTTTCTCCCCCTGACGCTCATTGCAGGCTGGTACGGCATGAATTTCAAATATATGCCTGAGCTGAATTGGAAATACGGCTATCTCACCGTATTCCTGCTCAGCCTTGCCATCGTCATCCTCTGCATCCGCCTCTGCCGGAAAAAACATTTTCTGTAAATTTTAATATGACATACCGCTGTCATATTTAATGTTATATAATGGCCTTAAAGACAGCAGCCCAAAGCGCCAGACTTACTCTGAAAAATTATTTTTGCACCGGCCGGAGGAAGGAATCATACAATGGAAATTATCACAATCACCGCGGACAATATTGACAGCGAGCACATCTGCTGCGCCGTTTCTGATAAAAAGGACAGTACAGGAGCCAATGCCAAAAAGTCCTGGATGAAGGACCGTTTTCAGGACGGCCTTGTATTCCGCCGCCTGGATGCGAGGGGAAAGGTTTTCATCGAATATATACCCGCGGAAAAAGCCTGGTATCCCATCCTAGCGGATGGCTACATGCATATCGACTGCTTCTGGGTATCCGGCCAGTTTAAGGGACAGGGGTATGCCAATCAGCTGCTTTCCCAATGTATTGAGGATGCCAGGTCGCAGGGGATGCATGGCCTCACCGTCCTTTCCTCCTCCAAAAAGAAGCCCTATTTATCTGATCCGGATTATCTGAAATACAAGGGCTTCCTTACTGCAGACACGGCCCATCCCTTTTTTGAACTCCTCTATCTTCCTTTTACGGACAATGCCCCCCTGCCCCGGTTTAAGGACTGCGCCAGAAAAGGAACCATCGAAGAAACCGGCATGGTGCTTTACTATACCGCCCAGTGCCCCTATACCTCCCAATATGTCCCTCTTATAGCCAAAGCCGCCCGCGCACGCGGACATGAACTCACGCTCCACCCCATAACGACAACAGAGCAGGCACAAAATGCGCCCGCTCCCTATACTACCTACAGCTTTTTTAACAACGGCCGGCTGGTTACCCATGAAATATTCTCTGAAAAAAAATTTGAAAAATTCCTGGACTCCCTGCCCGTGTAAGCACCCGCCAATCTCCGGCAGATACCATTTACTCCAACTATTTGTAAGCCTCCCGATTTTATTTTATCCACTGGTAAAAAATGCCTGCCGCTCCATCTGCCGGAGCCTTATCAACGCGGCAGGCATCTCTCCTGACTTTACTACAGCGTCCCCAGCATCTGCTCTGCATTCTCACCGGCCTTCACCTTGGTAAATGCCTGACGAATAATTCCCTCTTCATCAATCAGGTAGGTGGAGCGCACTACACCCATAACCTTTTTCCCGTACATATTTTTTTCCTGCCATACATCGTATGCCTGGATGACCTCCAGCTCCGGATCCGCCAGAAGCGCAAAAGGAAGATGATATTTCTCCGCAAATTTCTTATGAGACGCCACGCTGTCCTTGCTGACTCCCAGCACCACAGCCCCTTTCTCCTGAATCTGAGGATATCTGTCCCCGAAAGAGCAGGCCTGTGTGGTACAGCCCGGCGTATTGTCCTTGGGATAGAAATAAAGAATCACCTTTTTCCCACGGAAATCCTTAAGCGAAACCTCTTCTCCATCTTGATTTTTTAATGTAAATTCCGGTGCTTTTATTCCTGTTTCCAGCATAATCTGACCTCCTGTCAATTTCTGTAAATTAGTATTAACCGCCGGCTTTCTTTAATATAGAAAAGACACCAGCCTTTAAAATTAAGAATCTTACTGTCTCACGCAATATTTACAAAAAGCAGAACCGCCTCCCGGCAGATAACATGCTCACAACGCAATATCGTTTTATAAAAAGGTATTCTTCTGTCAGCCACCTGTCCCTTCTGTCTGCGCAATGCAGGGCGATACATGCTGCGGTCTACTTAACGACAGGCGGCCATTCACATATTTTCTCCCCGCCTGCCCAAAAGTATCCGGCAGCTTCTCAACTTCCCAAACTAACAGCTCCGTTTCATTCCTTCTGCACTCCGCAAATACCTTACCGTCCCTGTCAAAAAACGCCGTCGGTGCAGTCTGGAATGGACCTGCGTCATTCACAGCCAATACAGGCATCACGTTTTCCACAGCCCTTGTCCTCAGGTGTGCTTTTATGAGCTCATACCTGTCCGCATTTTCCGTCTCTGAAATATCACAGAAACAGACTACTCCCAAATCAGCCCCCTGCCTGTATAATTCCCGGAAATACTCCGGAAACCTTACTTCAAAACAAATACGGATGCCAATTCTTAAGCCATCGATATCATAGATTCCATCGCTGCCGCCTTCATAAAAATTCTCCCGGTCCCATCCCCAGAGTGCCCTTTTATCATAAGCCGGAAGTTCTCCTCCTCTCGGGGAAAATACCCTGACGGAATTAAATATCCTGCCGCCGCGCCGAACTGCACACCCCAACGCAATATACATACGATACTTCACCGCAAACATCTGCACCTGGGCACAGTATTTCTCCGCAGCCTCGAAATCAATACACTCCATACTGACTTCCAACGGCGGATATCCCGTCAATGCACATTCATAAAAAGCTAGGAACCGCACATCAGCCCCTGCCGCCTGCCGGATTCCCTCAGATATCTTTGCAAAATTATATTCCATGTCACCGCTTCCGGCAAACTGGAATGCCCCTATCTTCATTTTCCCCTGCCTTTCCGTCATAACCGAAGTCCTTTAATATCCTTCACCCTGGAAAGAATAATATTACAGCTCATATCCCGCACGCCGGGAAGACAGTGCATCGTCTGTTCCAGGAAGCTTTCCAGCTCTTCCTGGGAAGCCGCCACCGCATGAACATGCAGCCTGCTCCTCCCTGACACAAGATAAATCTGGGTCACCATCTCATTTTTTTCCAGAATATCAGTGACTGTCTTCAGACTGGAAGGCTCTGTCTCTATTTCAAAATAACAGGATACCGCGCCGCTCAGCTTCTGCGGATTAATTATCGTTGTATACTCTTCTATAATTCCTCTTTTCTCCAGAGCATCGATTCTGGACTTTACAGCCACACGGGACAGACCCACCAGTTCTCCCAAATCCGAATAGGAAATCCTGGCATTCCGTATCAGCGCCTCCACAATCTGCCTGTCCGTTTCATCCAATCCGCTCAAAAACATGCCGCCCTTTACCCCTTCCTACTGCCCATTACCTTTTGTCCCATTGCATAATGTTTTCTTTTATACCATTATAAAAATATTTTCTTCTATATCATTATAATAATGCTGCCTTTTATATCATTATAATAATTGACATGCCGCATGTAAAGTGTTATCTTTTACTTGCAAAATGTAAGTTTAAACTTTCAATATGTAATTACAAAAGGAGAATTCCCTTGGAGAAAAAACTTATTCACGGCCCCATCACCAAATCCATTCTGCTTTTTTCAGCTCCTATTATCCTGGGCAACCTGCTCCAGCAGCTTTATAATGTTGTGGACACTCTGATTGTCGGCCGTTTTCTTGGCGCGGATGCGCTTGCTGCCGTAGGCTCCTCTTTTACCCTGATGGTATTTCTGACCTCCGTTATCCTCGGGCTTTGCATGGGAAGCGGGATCAGCTTCTCCATACTGTATGGCGCCGGCAATACGCAGCGCCTTCATGCATGTTTTCTTCTTTCCTTCATTATGATCGGGCTGATTACTATTTTAATCAATCTTCCTGCCCTGCTCCTGCTGGATCCTATCATGACGCTCCTGCACATTCCTGTAAGCATACGCCCGGAAACCAGAAGCTACCTGCAGGTCATTTTATACGGACTTTTTTTTACTTTCCTGTACAATTATTTCTCATCGCTGCTTCGTGCTTTGGGGAATTCCCTTGTGCCGCTTCTTTTCCTTGCGCTTTCCGCGCTCATGAATATCGCGCTTGATTTACTTTTTGTGATTTCTTTTGGCATGGGAATTGCAGGAGCCGCATGGGCAACCATCATATCACAGGCATTTTCCGCCCTTCTATTGGCCGTTTATACCATACGCAGGCTCTCCCTGCACCGTATCCGGCCGAAAACCCTGCATTTTGATCGCCTGCTCTTAAAAGAACTTCTTCAGTATTCCCTCCTGACCAGCGTCCAGCAGTCTGTAATGAATTTTGGCATCCTTATGGTCCAGGGACTGGTCAACAGCTTCGGCGTCACGGTCATGGCCGCCTTTGCCGCCGCAGTTAAAATCGATTCCTTTGCCTACATGCCTGTTCAGGACTTCGGCAACGGTTTTTCCACCTTTATCGCCCAAAACCTGGGCGCCGGCAAAACTGACAGGATCCAAAAAGGTATCCGCTCCGCATTCCTGTGCTCCTTCCTGTTCTGCCTGTTTATCTCCGCCGTTGTCCTTCTGTTTGCAGAACGGCTCATGCTTATCTTTATACGCCCCGAAGAACTGGAAATCATAGCAATCGGCGCAGGCTACCTGCGTATCGAAGGCGCCTGCTATTTTGCCATTGGATTTCTCTTCCTGTTCTACGGCCTTTACAGAGGGCTTGGCCGGCCAGGAATTTCCGTTGTCCTCACCGTCATTTCCCTGGGAACCCGTGTTCTTCTTTCTTACATGCTCGCACCAATTCCGGCCTTCGGGACTTCCGCTATCTGGTGGTCCATCCCTATCGGCTGGTTCCTGGCGGATGCCGCGGGGGTGTTGTTTTTCTTCTTTAATAAGAAAAAGATTATAAAAATTCAATAATCATCTTCTAAGAAAAAGGCTGCTATCTGGACCTGAAACCATATTCTCTTTTCAGTCTTTCAAATATCTCAAAAGCCACCGGACAAACCTCAACAGCCTCCTATGTATAGACATAATAATCTTCATTCCGCCGCCAGGCGGCGGCACAAATAGTAATGAAAGGGCTACGTTTTGCATTTCAAAACGCTTATGCTGCTGGGCCGGACTACGCCCGGAAGCCATGAATCTGGTAGTAAAAAGAAATCTGTTTGGATTACACGTGCCGTAGTCTTCCTCAAACCTGCATTGGATTCGAATTTGTCCACCGTGAGCATGTCCTGCAAGTATCAAGGCGGCCTGTGAATTAACCTCCCCTGCAAAAAGTTAAAGTCTATGATATAACACCATCCTTTTACTAGGAGCTAATATTTTCCACAATCGACATGTCATGCAACCTTCTGGCAGGTCCATGTACTGACAGTACTGTAGTTGCCAGAATGACACCTATAATCAAGAACAATTCCAGCCACGGGATACTCCACGGAATTCCAAAAGTGCGTGTAATAAGGCTGGAATACAAAAACCAATGAAACCACAGTCCGAAAATACAGCCCAGAACAATACCCCCCACAGAATAGGAGGCAGATTCCGCAGCAATCATGCGTGTAAGCTGTTGATTGCTCATGCCGATAGCACGCATAACTCCATATTGGCGTGTACGCGCAGATACTCCCATTCTAATTGTATTCATAATATGGAAAACGGTAATAGCTACAATAATGGACAGGAATCCATATATCATTGCTGCAAATGCGTAATAAAGTCCTCGCTGTTGCTGCACCCTGCTCAAATTATCTGAAAAAGAGACACCTCCGTCAAAAAGTGATTCTACAACAGCTGCATCTTCTTCGTCAGCGCCAAAGTAAAACTGTATATCCAGAATAGTGTACCCCGTTGCTCCTGTCAGCCGGGTAAATGTTTCTTCAGAACAGATAATCGTTTCGATTCCATCCGCACGGGCCAGCGGGCTATCGGACAAAATACCACCGACAGTAACTTTTTTCTCCTTTCCGTTTATTGTCAAAAAGATGCTATCTCCAGGTTGTACCTCTGTATCACTACTGGCTACAAATAGAATTTGTCCGGGAGTATTCATCACAATTTCTATGGAACCGGAAGTTAACTGTTCCTTTGCCCAATGAAATTGATTTTCTTCATAGGATATTATATTACTGTTATAGGATGTTCCGTTTATTTCAATAGGAACGTCATAGGCGAACATTCGGCCAAATACACGACTGACACTGGAATTTTCAGCCACGGCATCCCTCCGGTCTGCGGGGATAGAGCAGGTGTTCGTTTTGCTGACAACAGAAATTTCAGCTGCCCATGCTTTCGGCATAAAAGCATTTTCTATAAAGGGAACCAGAGTACAGAACCCTAAAAAAAGCGTAATGCAGACGGCAAACGCACCGGTCATCAGAAAGAAACTTTTCCGCTTTGCTTTTGCATGATAAATCCCCAAGGCTGTCTCCACATGCCACCGATGAGTATTCGCCCCATGACGAAATGAGGTATTTTGCCGGGAATTGCCGGTGAATGCTTCCAATGGCGAAGCTTTGGCCGCCATTTTGGCCGGCGAACGGGCCGCAAGTAAAACGGTAATAAGCCCCAATACGCTACCGGCTCCAATACCCAACCAACTAATGCCGAAAACGGGCAGATAGCCGAACCATGCATTACTGAGCTGTCTCATAACCGCACACAGGCCCCAAACCACCACGATACTGAGGCCAGTGCCGATCGGTATGGCGGTAACGCACCATTGCAATGCCTCCCTGCGTACATAACGCAAAATCTGGCGTCGAGTAGCACCAAGGCAACGCATCAGACCAAAAAACTTGATTCTCTGACTGATATCACTGTTCAGACTACTGGAGATCATCATAATGCAGGTTCCCATCACTACGATTGAAAGCAACAATGCCATAGAATAAATTTCTGACACATTTGAACCCGGCACCTGTCCCAACATGCTAAGCAGTTCCATGTTTTGAACTACTTGTGTTTCAGATATTTTGTATTTCCGGATTATATCCGTGATGTTTGATAAAACATTACAAAACGGAGAGAAACGTACTGCGTATTGCCATTTCGCTGATAAATCAGATGAGTCAAAATCAGCCAAACCTTTGAGTGTCAATAATACAACATTTGTATTTTCCGTGGTCAGCGTGTCAGCGGCATTCTCATAAATACCGGAAATTGTCAGTTGTGACGGACTGCCATCAGGAGCATTTACTGTAATGGTATCACCTGTCACCAATCCTGCTGTCTGTGCCAATGTCACGGAAACTGCGGCTTCTTCGGCAGACTTTGGGCTATTTCCAGAAATGAAACTCCCCAAATATATATGAGAAAATATTGTTTCATCCATACCATAAAACGAAACAGGCTGCTCACAAAAAGAATATCCAGCTTCCGGGGGAATCGTTCCTTCCCAACCTGACAAACCTGTTTCAGGCCGTGCCGCAATATAATCAGATGTAATTTTGTCGATAGAAGTAAATTTACAATGCCAGTCTCCAGTCTGATGGCGTGTTTGTTCTGTCATACTTTGTATATCCATATCGGCCAACCCGAATATGACAGCGACCAGAAATACAGCCAAGATAATGCAGATACGGGTCATTCGGCTCTGTCTTCGGTGAACTTTTCCGGATATTGAAACTAACTCAAGATAGCTTTTCAATGAGATGGCACCCCCAATTCCTTCAACACACCGTCGGACATATTGATAATTCGATCTGCTGTGCTGGTGTGAAAAGCGCCCACTACATTCAAAAGGGGACTTTTGCCGGAACCGGATTCACCGATGATGGCGATAAATTCGCCTTTACGTACAGAAAAGGTTATATGTCTCAATGCGTGAACCGCAGATTCACCTGTACCATAGCTCTTACACAGGTCTTGTACTTCAAAAATATTCATTTTATATACCTCCTATCTTACAGGTTCATCATACCTCCTTTGGCTTACTTTCAAGTGACCCCTGTCTTACTCATTTGTAAGCTTGAAAAAATTCAATGTAAAAACAATTCCCTCATGCAATGTACTGATCACAGAAATTGTCTCTCCGTGCGCTTCTGTAATAGCTTTTGCCAACGGCAGGCCCAGGCCGATTCCATGCACATCTGATGAAAAACGACTACGGTAAAACTGTTTGAAGATGTTATACAAATCTTCATATAAAATTGATACAGGGAGGACACCTGAATTTATTGAAGGTAACGTATTCCAAACTTTTGTACAGTCCACTCCGATTACTGCTACATAGGTTAATCTGAAAAAACAACCCCTGCTGGAACCAAAGTCAAGCCCTCTGTGGCAGTTGCGGACAGCTCCTCTCAAAAAAATAACGGCCTGATAAACAGACCGTTGTTGGTTATTCAAATGATTCATCCTCATCATTTCAGTCTTGCTGAACTCCGTACGCCCAAAATAACGCCATTATTAAGCCATTTGTCAGTTACGTGTTAGTTACCCACAGATTCTAATAATATCCTACACTGTTTAATTACTCAAATTTTAGTTAAAGAACCGCCCTTACTCGCCAAAGTACAAGGGCGGTTTTACTATGTAGAACTACTTACAAAACAAAAAAACGAATGTAAGTAATGCCAAAAGGAACAGACCAAAAGTCATTATATCCTTAAAATCAAAATGATTTTCCATAAGCATCACCCCTATTCTCTAAGAATAGGAGTCAACTCACCCTGCAACACGATTATTCTTGCGTCCATTTTATCATATGGAGTATCTCAATACAATCTATAAATTATATTGATTTTCGATACCCGCTACTCTTTTTGCCCAGACTTCAAAACACCACTAATCAAATTTATTTCTGACAAACCTTTATTGACGCTTGTTGATCTACCACCATATAAGTCTGCCCGCATTTCTTTAATTAAGTTGGTAAAGGCTTCTGTGTATTTTGCTTCATAATCAGAAATATCGTCATATTTTAGATGCCTTATCATTAAATTTGAAAACTCATATAATGAAGACAAAACCGTAGGACTTGCAACAATGGTCAAGTTATTAAAAGCATAGTTATACCTTATTGTTGCTTCATCATATCCAGAATTCATATTTTCGCTTAATGCATATATGAACTCTAAATAATACTGCTCCTTTAATTTCCGTTCCTCAAATTTAAGCATACTGTTTTTGCTCAAAAAATTTGTGATAATGGCTGTTACAATAGCAGTAAGTGTTGCTAAAAGTGCAACAATTATTGTTGTATTCATTTTTATTTCACCTCATGCATATTATACCGCTCATCTCAACAAAAGTCTATTTGTATCATACAAATAATTTTGTCTTTTCTTATATCGCAAATACCCATTTTTTGTCTGTTATGTGTCAGTTACTTGTCTGTTACGAACATGTTTTCTTAACTTCTTAGGCTTTCACATAATTGCTTTAGACATAGAAAAACCCTTGAAAACACTGAGTTTTCAAGGGTTCTAATCATTTTCATATAATACTTCTTATTATCTCTTGCTGAACTGAGGCGCACGACGTGCCGCTTTGAGACCATATTTCTTTCTTTCTTTCATACGAGGGTCACGTGTCAGGAAGCCTGCTTTCTTCAGAGTAGGTCTGAATTCTGTATCAGCTTCAAGAAGCGCTCTTGCGATGCCGTGTCTGATGGCGCCAGCCTGTCCTGTGTATCCGCCGCCCTTTACGTTAACCAGAACGTCAAATTTGCCGTCTGTTTCCGTAGCTGTCAGGGGCTGACGAACGATAACCTTCAGAGTCTCCAGTCCGAAGTACTCATCGATGGGTCTTTTATTAATAGTAATATCACCTTTTCCAGGTACAAGATATACTCTTGCGATAGATTTTTTTCTTCTGCCAGTTCCGTAATATTTTGCTGCGTTAGCCATTTTCTATTTCCTCCTTAATAGATTCCTTTGGATTAAAATGTCAGTACTTCAGGTTTCTGAGCTTCATGCTTGTGCTCCGGTCCTGCATATACGTGAAGTTTCGTGTACATCTGTCTTCCTAAAGGTCCCTTGGGGAGCATACCCTTAACAGCCAGTTCGATAACCTGTTCAGGTTTCTTAGCCATTTTCTCTTTCAGGGTAACTTCTTTCATTCCGCCTACGTAATCGGAATGATGATAGTAAACCTTCTGATCCATCTTCTTTCCGGTTACCTGAATCTTCTCTGCATTGATTACGATTACGTAATCTCCTGTATCAACATGAGGAGTGAACTCCGGTTTGTTCTTTCCTCTTAAAACCTTGGCAATTTCGGATGCAAGGCGGCCCAGTGTCTGGCCTTCTGCATCAACAACATACCATTTTCTATCAATCTTAGCCGGATTAGCCATAAATGTCTTCATAGTATACCTCCATCGATTTGTACGGATTTGGACCCTTTGGTCCGTATGACTGGCTCACATGGTATCGCTCTGGGAATTGGAGCTTTCCACGTATTATTTATATATCAAAATGTCTTTCCGGGGCTTTGGTAAGACATTTTTCAACATCGTCACATTGAGTTATTATATTATACGGATCCGCGCGTGTCAATATCTTTTCTTAAGAAAATTCGCAGAAAATTGGCCTTTTTGCGCCTAAAACAGGGCATTTTCAGGTTCGTCCGTCCTACCCTTAGCTCCCAGGACCGTGTTTCTTATTTTTCCGATGGAAATATACCGCTCCAGGACCGCTTCCATATCCGTTCCGGGCGCCGCCGCTTTAGACGGGATCCCACAGACGGAAAGCTGCAGACCTCCCTCCGGGCCTTCCTCCACCAGATAATTATCCATATAAAACTGTGTTTTCTCCGGGATACGGTTTTCACGGATTCCCCGAAGCTCCCGCAAGGGGCAGCCGGGAAAATTCACATTCCATATTTCATCCGGCGCACACCCCGCCTCCAGCAGCTTTTGGGCGACAGGCAGAATATAGGCATCCGCCACCTCGCTCGTCCCGCCCCGTTCTTCGGAAAAAGCGATGGCCGGAATCCCGTTCAGCAGCGCCTCCATGGCTGCGCCCACGGTTCCTGAATATAAAATATCCACGCCCACATTATAACCGCAGTTGATTCCTGAAAATACCACATCAGGCCTGTCCTGCATAAGGTGGCGGATTCCCACCTTCACACAGTCGGCGGGCGTTCCCGCCACGCTGTAGGCCATGACGCCCGGTACCGGGAAATCCTCCTGCCTGATTTGCAGGCTTCCCCGCACCGTAATGCAGTGGGACATGGCGCTGCACTGCTGTCCGGGCGCCACCACCCACACCTCTCCCAGGTTCTTTGCCGCTGCCGCCAGCCTGACAATTCCTTCGGCGCCTATGCCGTCATCATTTACCACAAGTATCCTTCTCATACCGTTTTCTCCGATTTTTCCTCAGCCGCCTGCTGCCCGGCCTTCTCCTTCAGCGCAGGAAATTCATAGGAAATCAGCGTCAGCCCTCTGCCAGGTGCCGTGGGGCCTGCCGCCGCCCTGTTCTTAGCCGCCAGCATTTCCTTTACCGCTTCCGGGGGATATTTGCCGCTGCCGATTTCCATCAGCGTCCCCGCAATGATGCGTACCATATTATATAGGAAGCCCGCCCCCGAAATGCGGATGATAAGCTCCGTCCCTTCCCGCGCCACATCACAGCTGTAAATAGTGCGCACCGTGGATTCCACCTGGGCGTTGACGCTGCAGAAGCTTTTGAAATCATGCTCTCCCACAAACAGAAGCGCCGCTTCCCGCATTCTTTTTTCATCCAGCGGGATATAAGTAAAATGGCTGTAAAGCCGCTTCACCGGGTTGGGAAATTCTTCATTCAGGATGCGGTATTCATAGGTTTTTATGCTATCCGTTTTTCTGGGATGGAAATCCGCGGGCACCTCCCTGGAATCCCGGATGCGGATATCCTCCGGAAGACGCTGGTTCAATGCATAGGAAAACTTTTCCCCGGGCATGCGCGCCTGCGTGTCAAATACCGCAATATTCCCCCAGGCGTGCACGCCTGCGTCCGTCCGGCTGGCTCCTATGACCTGCACAGGCTCCTTCAAAAGCTGCGTCAGGCAGCGGTTTAAAACCTCTTCAATGCTGATTCCATTGGACTGCAGCTGCCATCCGTGATAGTTCGTACCGTCGTAGGCAACCGTCAGCATCACTCTTTTCATAGCAAAATCCTTCCTATTACAACAGCGGCCGCCAGGTAAAGCGCCAATATACCATAGGCGGTATAATCTCTCTTTTTATAAATCAGGGGCTTCATCTTCGTCCTGCCGTCCCCGCCCCGGTAGCAGCGCGCTTCCATCGCCATGGCAAGGTCATTGGCACGCCGGAAGGCGGAAATAAAAAGCGGCACAAGAAGAGGCACCATGCTTTTGGCCTTTTTAATCAGATTCCCGCTCTCAAAGTCTGCTCCCCTGGCAATCTGCGCTTTCATGATTTTATCCGTTTCCTCCAAAAGGATGGGGATGAAACGAAGGGCGATGGACATCATCATGGAAATTTCATGAACCGGCACATGGATTCTCTTCAGCGGATGAAGCAGGCTTTCCATTCCGTCCGTAAGATTATTCGGCGTTGTTGTCAGCGTCATGACGGAGGAGCCGATAATCAGAAAGCTCAGACGCACTGCCATTTTAATTGCCGTTATCAGGCCCTCTTTTGTAATAGTCAGCTTCCACAACGTAATCAGCGGTTCTCCCGGCGTCAGAAAAAGATTGAATACCACGGTCAGGATCAGCAGAAGCAATATCGCCTTCATGCCCTTGACCATGAATTTAAAGGGTACGTGGGAAAGACGGATAACGAGCGCCAGGAACCCTGCCGCCAGCAGATAGCCCCAGAAATTATTCACCACAAACAACGATATAATAAAAATCACCGTGGCCATCAGCTTGACCCTTGGATCCAGCCGGTGCACCACCGATTCGGTCTGATAATACTGCCCTAATGTAATGTCTCTTAACATAGCCTATTTTTCCTTCCCGCAGCCGCAGGCAGCCAGAATGGCATCCCTGGCCTCCGTCAGCGTGGTTGCGTCCGTTTCCACCGCAAGCCCCGCTTCCTTCAGCGTATGCATGATATAAGTCACCGAAGGGGCAGCAAGTCCCACCGCTTCCAGCTCTTTTACGTGGCGGAACACCTTTTTCGGTTCATCGTCATACATCACGCTGCCCTTGTTCATCACAATAATACGGTTTACATAATTAGCAACATCCTCCATACTGTGGGATACCAGCACAATCGTCATTCCTGTCTTTTCACGCAGTTCTGAGATCTCCCCCAATATCTCATCTCTTCCCTTCGGGTCCAGCCCTGCGGTAGGCTCGTCCAGGACAAGCACATCCGGTTTCATGGCAAGCACGCCCGCAATGGCCACTCTTCTTTTCTGCCCGCCGGACAGGTCAAAGGGTGACTGCTGATAATATTCCTCACCGATTCCCACAAGCTCCAGCGCTTCCCTGGCCCGGCCTTCCGCCTCTTCCCTGGAAAGCCCCAGGTTCTTCGGTCCGAAGCATACATCGGTAAAAACATCGATTTCAAAAAGCTGATGTTCCGGGTACTGGAATACCAGCCCAACCTTGCTGCGCAGCTCCTTCATATTATAATCTTTGTCATAAATATTCTTTCCATTATAATAGATCGCGCCGTCCGTTGCCTTCAGCAGGCCGTTCAGATGCTGCACCAGCGTGGATTTCCCGGAACCGGTATGCCCGATAAGCCCGATAAACTGCCCGTCCTCTATGGAAATGCATACATCCTTCAGCGCCGCCACAGACAGCTCGGTGTCCGCGCCATATATATAATTCACATGCTCCAGTTTAATCGCCATTTTGTTTCTCCGTAATTTTAAGCAGCTCCCTTTTCAGCTCTTCCGTGGTAAGGATTCCATCAGGCAGCATAAGTCCTTTCTTTTTCAGTTCATAGGCAAGCAGCGTCACCTGCGGCACATCCAGCCGGAGCTTCTTCAGCTCCTCCACCCTGGAAAAAACCTCCCGCGGCGTTCCTTCCATAACCACCTGTCCCTCATCCATGACAAAAACCTTATCCGCATGAATGACCTCTTCCATATAGTGGGTGATGAGAATAACCGTCACATTTTCCACATCGTTCAGCGCCCGTGCCGCGCGTATTACTTCCCTGCGGCCGCTGGGATCCAGCATCGCCGTAGGCTCGTCCAGCACGATGCACTTGGGATGCATGGCCAGGACACCCGCAATGGATACTCTCTGCTTCTGTCCGCCGGAAAGCTTATTGGGCGAACACTTCCTGTATTCGTACATTCCCACTGCCTTCAGGCTTTCCTCCACGCGTTCCCAGATTTCCTTTGTGGGGACTCCCATGTTCTCCGGTCCGAAGCCCACATCCTCCTCCACCACCTGCCCGATGATCTGGTTGTCCGGATTCTGGAACACCATGCCCGCCGTCTGCCTGATATCCCAGACATTACTTTCTTCAGCGGTTACCCTGCCGTCCACCCAGACGGTTCCCGAGGTGGGCACCAGCAGCGCATTGATGTGCTTTGCCAGCGTGGACTTGCCGGAACCATTGTGCCCCAGGATGGCGATAAAATCACCCTGCTTCACCTCCAGGCTCACATTGTCCACAGCCCGGATTGTCCCCTCCTCGTTTCCTTCCTCATCGTGCCTGATATAATCGAAGGTTAATTCCTTTGTTTTAATAATCTCTTTTACCGCTTCGTTTTCCATATGCTATCCTGTATCTGAAAATTGGTGCAGCCATAGGTATACAGCTGCAAATATTGGTTTCAATTACGGCCACCTTCCTATTTTACTAGAGTCTATAAAGAATTACAAGAGTAACAGTTCAGGCAGGTTTGCGCATTCACTGCACAAACCGTGAGAAAACGTGGAAGAAGCAGGCATCCGCCCCTCGCCGGAGGCGACTTATCATGGGCGGATGCAATAACAATTCGGCCCGGGCGGAGGCCGGACTGTTAATTACAAGAAAATGGTGATAATAATTCTTGCAGTTGGCGGCACAGTTGGTTATAATCTATAGCTGGTGCAGAAAATTCTTTCTACGCCAATTTATCCATCAGGGGGGAGCTATGAAAACACAAAAGAAGCATGTCAATGATTTTGGAAATGATTCCGTACCAGGACTGGTGCTCAGGGTATCCGTCCCGTTTATGTTCGCTCAGTTCGTCAACGTTATGTACAGCATCGTTGACCGCATTTATATAGGTAATATTCCGGCTGTCGGGGCCGATTCCCTGGCAGGGGCCGGCGTATGCGCGCCCATCATCACCCTTCTGTCCTCCTTTGCCACGCTCATCGGCATCGGCGGATCCATACTCTTTTCCATGCGTCTCGGACAGAATGATAAAAAAGATGCGGAAAAAATACTGGGGAACTGTTTTTCCACGCTGATTCTGTTTTCTGCGGCGCTGACCCTGATTTTCCTGCTCAGCAAGGGAATGCTTCTCCATTGGTTCGGCGCCAGTGATGTGACCTATCCTTATGCCAATACCTATCTGACCATATATACCTGCGGCACCTTTTTTGCACTGCTTTCCATGGGGATGAACTACTTTATTACCGCCCAGGGGTATCCGCTTTTAGGCATGGTGACCACGCTCATCGGCGCCATCCTGAACATTATACTGGACCCGTTGTTTATCTTTGTTTTCCATATGGATATCGCAGGTGCCGCGGTGGCCACGGTGCTTGCCCAGCTGGCTTCCTGCATTTTCGTTCTCTGCGTCCTTTACAGGAAAAGCATGCCGGTCCCCCTCCACCTGCGCAGGCCCGATCCTGTACTTGTCAAAAGGATCCTGGCTCTGGGTTTTTCCCCTTTCCTGATTCTGGCCACCGACAGCATTATCATCATTGCGATGAATGCGGTCCTGCAGTATCACGGCGGGCCGGGCTACGGGGATACGCTCATCACCTGCGCCACCATCGTCCAGAGCTATATGATGCTGATTACCTCCCCCATGCTGGGGATTACCGGTGGTTCCCAGCCGCTTATCAGCTTTAATTACGGTGCGAACAAGCCGGAGCGTATCCGGAAAATCGTGTTCTGCGTGCTTATGCTGTGTATCGGCTTCACTTCCTTTATGTTTCTGGTATCCAGGTTCCTGCCCGCGGCATTTGCAGGTATTTTTACCAATAATGCAGAATACATAGAGCTTTCCGTCTGGGGCATACGCGCCTTTACCATGATGATAATCCCCTTAAGCCTGCAGTATACCTTCGTGGATTCCCTTACTGCACTGGGAATGACCGGGCTTTCCCTGTTCCTGTCGCTGTTCCGCAAGACCACCTATTTTGTGGCCACCTGCCTGCTGCCCTTCGCTTTTACCGCGGCAAGCGCATTCTATGCGGAGCCGATTGCGGACGGCATTGCGGCGCTCACCTCAACCACCGCCTTTGCTATTGTGTACATGAAGTATCTGAAAGGGACCGGCAGCCTGATGGAAATTGGCACCGGACGCGGACAGGCGGCGTAAAAGCCCACGTTTTCCTTTTCTCATAAAAAAAAGCGTAATCAGAAAGGTCCGGCCCCTTCCGGCCGCCCTGCTGATTACGCTTTTGTTGTTTTTATGTTTTCGGCCTACGCCTCATCCCACAGCCTCTCCATAAACTCTCTGGCTGCCACCGCGTTCTCCGGCACGGTATCCTCCAGCGTCGCATGGATGTAAGGCTTATCCTTTTTCATAAAATGAATGAGATCGCTGTAGTCCATAATTCCCTGCCCTGCCGCCATGGAAATCACCTTTCCATCCTTCACGGTAAAGTCCTTGACATGGATCACCGCCACATCCTCTCCCAGAATATCAATGGCGTTCTTTACCACATCCTTCTGATTTGCAGCGTTGGATCCATCCAGAAGATTCACCGGATCCAAAATGATCTGCAGGTTCGGGGAAGCAATGGCACGAAGCACCTGCCTCGCCCGTTCCGGGCTGTATACAATGTGCTGGCATACCGGCTCAATCGCCACCACCACACCCATTTTTTCCGCATACTCCACCACGTAGGACAGATTCTTAATGAAAAAATTCAAAGCCTCCCGGGTACGCGCGGCCGGGTCCGGCGCATAGAACACATTGGGGTTCCCCGTCTCAGTCCCCACCACGCCCGCTCCCAGCCAGGAAGCGAAACGGATCTGCGCTTTGTAGGTTTCTATTGTTTTCGCAAGCTCCGTACTGTCCGGTGTGGCCAGGTTCAGATAACAGCCCAATACGGCCACATCCAGATCATTTTCGGCAAACAGCCTTTTCAGATACATGGCAAAGCCCGGTGTCAGTGTTGTGTTCTTTATGGGGAAATCATCAATCACCTTTCCCAGGGCCACATGGGCGCAGGTAAAGCCCTGCTCCCTGGTATGCGCTAGTCTCTGGGGAAGCGCCATTTTTACTGTATCATGCAAACGGATTCCTATCTGCATCGCATTATCTCCTCTGCGGTAACAGCCCGGATAACCGAACTGTTACCTTTTTAATCAGATATTCAGCATCTTCGTCGCGTAAGGCTCCAGCTGCGTCTCCACACTACCCTTCTGCGTCCGCACCGCCGTGGTCTGCGGCTGATCACTGTTGTTGATGACCACCAGACGGCCGCTTCCCGGATAATAAGCGCATTCCGTATTCGCATTATCCGTCAGGTAAAGACCGTTCAAATCCTCCCGTCCCGCCAGCAAAATCAGGTTCAGGAGCAATCTGGTATTTTCAATCGTCTTTTCAAAGGAAGCCAGATAAATTCCAAGGCCTTTTCCAAATTCATTGATTGTAAACACAGGCACGCCGCCGTCCTCTGCCAGAACCTTTGCTTTTCCGTCGGTGAGATAAGGAATTCCCTTGCGGTAATCTCCTTTCTTCTTTACAAAGCTGCCTTTCGGCATCAGGCCTTCTATGTTTTCTACGGCAAACTGCCATTTACCATGGCAGATACGCGCGCCGGTGTCCTCATCCACACCCAGCACAGGCGCCATACGGAAAAATGTATCATAGCCTTCCACCGCGGAAGGTTCATTCACGCCGATAAACGCGCCCCCTTCATAAACGAAGCGTGTCAGCTTCTCCACAACCGCAGGGTTCTTCCACACATCGCCGCCGCTCCATGCACTGCCTGCAAAGCCCGCATTAATAACTACGTCCACATCCTCAAGCGCGCCGTTTAACACGTCCTCAAAGCTGATAAAGGATACATCCACCGGCAGGCCGGATAACGCTTCATTGATATGTATCAAATCGTTCATATAGGTTTCATGGAAGTGTCCGGAAAGCGTCCAGGAACGCAGTTTTCCCCAATAATGCAGCACCGCCACCTTAGTCCTGATACTGTAAGGCTTTCCTTCCTCATGGAAGCTGCCAAAGGTGCGGAATTCATCCCCCACCTGTTCTATATAATCGCAGAAATCCGGATAATCCTGCACCAGATGCAGATATCCTCCCAGGCCGATCCGCTGTATCGGCTCACGCAGAAGCGCCCTTCTCACGCTGTTCCAGTACTTTTTCGCCTCCAGCGTGGGATCTCCGCCCTCCATAAAGGTAGGCGCGCCGCCAAGCCCCACAGGGAACAGATAAGGATGCAGGCGAAGCTCATGGGTATCCACCTTAACCCCCGCGCACAGCCTTGCTTCATAGCCTGAAAAAACACACTTAATCAATCCGTCAAAGCCGAACTCCTGGAACCTGCCGTTATAAGGCTCGATTCCCACCCAGCTGTCGTCGTAGAATACATATGCCTTTTTACCGTACTCATGCACCATATCAATCAGCTTACGGCCAAAGGAAATCACAAAATCATTGATAAACTCCATCCAGTCGGCCTTATGCTGATTTCCCGGCATATGAGTCACATGCAGCTTGCCCTGATTGACAAAATCCTCTGCCGTAAGCTCATATCCGTATTTATCCGCAAATGCGTTAAGCGCCCTCTCACTCACCGTGAAATCATAAGAGCCCCAGTCCGTAAACAGATTCCTGTTTCTTACATCGCTTCCCCAAATCCAAACGAAATTATAGAACATGGAGGTAAAACGCACTACCGTTGTCGCCGGATGCGTCTCGCACCACTCCTTCATCCAGCCCGTTAAAAACTCCTGAGTCTCCGGATACATGGGATCGATCTGCATCAGATGTTCCTTATCCCAATTGTTTGTCGTATGGTTATACATGGAGATTTCTTCCCAGATACGATAAGCCATAAAGCTCACCGTATAGGAATGAAAGGCTGCAGGCTCATTGACCGTCACACTGCCGGCCGCCTTGTCGTAGCTCCACTTCTCCCGCGGTACAAGCGTATCCGTAGTCCTGTCATATACCTGCCAGTAACGCATGGCATTTTCACTGTCATTAATACGGAACTGCTCCTCAAAAAAACCTTCCATCAGGCAGACAGTCAGCTTACCTTCCACTGCCACCGCCGGGCTGGTCATAAGGAAACACTGCTGCAGCTTATCCTGATTCTCCCTGGCCCATTCATTATGATCCCTTATCATGCAAATGGTGGAATAAATTCCATAGCCTGCATCTAAAATTTCATCTGACAGCACCGTTCCGTCACTGTCCCGGATCACATCCGCGCCCCATTTTTCCGCCAGCTCCAACGTCAGCTTCTCATAGCCTGCCTCACCGGGCAGGGTAAAATTCCCTTTTCTTTTCACTTCACACATCTTTTTACACTCCTGTCTGATTATAAAGCGCCGTCCTTCGCCGCATCATTGGCCGTAAGCAGCCCCGAGAAAAATGCCAGAGCCAGTCCCTGGCCCCAACCCTGAATCCAGCGTTTGGAAATCTCCCTGTAACCGTCCCGATCCTTCATTACTGCCGTACCGCCGGATACATTCATCACCTTGCCGTCCTTACTCACATTGGCAAGAAGCCCCTTGATTGCCTTGTTAATGTACTTGGAATGGAGAGGATTTCCTTTTTCCAGCATAGCCGCCGCTATTCCCGCGGAAGCAGAAACCTCTTCATAAGACTCCTCATCATCCAGAATGGTCCTCCACAGGCCATTTTCCGTCTGTAAAAGCTTCAGCGCCGCCAGCTGCTCATTCAGCGAACCCGTCACCTCCAGGAACTTCGGATACAGATAAGCCTCCGGAAGAATTGCCCCTACCTGAGACATGGTATACGCCGCCCAGGCATTCGCCCTGCCCCAGTAAAAACCGGACATATGATCCCCAGTTATATTATTGTAGCCATGATAATACAGCCCCGTTTCCGGATTCTGCAGATAATGGATATGCCAGTAATACTGATTCAGCGCATCCTCAATAATCTCCTCATCCTTCAGCTTCACGCCCACTCTGAGCAGGAAAAACGCCGCCATAAAAAGCGTATCGGCCCAGGCCTGTTCCGGGAAATCATTATTTGCGGAAACCGTATGCTGCAGCACATGGTCCCCAAACCGCAGCGCATCCTTACGCAGATAAGCCACCTTGCTCATCGCCACGTCCCAATACTTCTCATCCCCGGTCGCTTCATACAGCGTGATCAGGCAATGCCCCATAGCGCACGTATTCACCGTCCACTGCGGCGGCAGCCCCAGCTCCATATACTCATCCACCCTGTTTTTCAGAAGCTCCAGATACTCCTCATTCTTCGTAACCTCCCACGCCTTTGCGATTCCATAATAAGCCACACCGCAAGGCCAGTCCCAGGTCAGGTCCATATTCATTGTCTTATGGACAATCCTGTCAATAACCTCCGCTATCTCTTTCCTGTCAAAATCCAGTTTCAGCATCCCTGCACTCTCCTTCTCCGGATATCCCCGGTTTTATTATGTAAATAGGTAACTGTTCCATCTCACTACAGCTACTCCCACTTATTCTGCCATCTTCTCCAGCCTGTCTCTATCATAAATGATAATCCCCTCTATTTCTATTTATTTTCAATAATATACTTTGCAATTTCAACCATTTATGCTATCCTGATTTTAGATTCCGCGCAATATTTCATTCTTTTTTAGAGCTTTTAAAAATCAAAACCGTTAAAATGCTTATTTTTCAGGAAGGCAGACAATTTTTATGGTTTTTCTACACAATTTATAGCATATCCTGTTCGTTATTTTTTTGCCAAAGTGGTTGTAATTACTATCTTTTTATTCACATAGCCTTATTAGAGAATTGTAACCCCTATAGAAAATTTGAATTTATTGAAAGGGTGAATTGAGAGATGATAGCATTAATTGTAGCCCGTTCCCGAAATAATGTAATTGGAAGGAACGGTCAGATACCTTGGAAAATTAAAGGAGAACAGGCGCAGTTTAGAAAACTAACTACTGGTAATGTTGTTGTTATGGGACGTAAATCTTATGAAGAAATTGGTCATCCTCTTCCAAATAGAATGAATATCATAGTTTCCCTTAGTGCTAATTATTCAGGCGAAAATCTAGTAACAGTGAGTTCTCTTCAGGAGGCAATTGAAGCTGCTGGAGATGCTAATATTTATGTATGTGGTGGGTATGGTTTATTCATGGAAGCAATCCCTATAGTAGAAAAGATGTATATCACTGAGATAGACATTGAAATAAAGGATGGAGATGTGTTTTTCCCTGAATTCAATAAGGATGATTTTGATATAGTTGTTAGTAAAACAGAGGGTGAAGATATTAAATTTACCAGAACAATTTATACTCGAAAGAAATAGGCAACTTCCAGTTGATTGGGCAGACAATTTTGAAGTTGTGGAAGGGATAACTAAAAAGTATTAAGATTTCAGCATACGCCTTAAAGCTGCACAAATACCACCGCACCAGATATAATACCCAAAAAGAGGAACTTCATCATGCCAAAACAGAAAAATTCCGTCATGGAATACCGCAATTACTACCTTCCCGTTGACTTCCCCGTCCTGATTCTAAGCGGGGAGCATTGGAAAATATCCGATATTCCCAGCAGCCGCCTGCACTTCCACAACTGCCTGGAAATCGGCCTCTGCCATTCCTGCAGCGGCACCATGAAGTTCTACAGCGAACCCATGACCTTCAAAGCGGGGGATGTCACCTGCATCCCCCGTAATATTCCCCATACCACCTATTCGGACAAGGGTACGGAAAGCCGCTGGTCCTATATCATGTTTGATCCTGCCGAGCTGTTCCGCGCTCTGCTTCCGGCTTCCGAATCCGGCCCGGATCTTTCTCTGTTTTCCTATCGAAATTACAGACATATCCTGCCCCGGGCGGAATATCCCCATATCCATTACCTGACCCAATCCATCATAGATGAAATGGAGAACACACGCCCTAACTACCAGTCCTGTGTAAAAGGGCTGCTGCTCGCCCTTTCCATTGAACTGAACCGCATCCAGGAGCAGGCCAATGCCCCGGAAAATACCTGCGGCGGCCCGACTCCTTCCTCCGGGCCGGATGCAGTCCACTCCATCCCGGAAAATGCCCTGGTCATCTCACCGGCCCTGGATTATATCGAGGATCACTACAGCTCCCAGTTCCCCATCGAGGTGCTGGCCGATCTTTGCCACATGAGCCTCACCCATTTCCGGCGCGTTTTCCATTCCATCATGCAGACCAGCCCGCTGGATTACTTAAACAGCACCCGCATCATGAAGGCCTGCAACCTGCTGCGCAGCACGGAGGAATCCATTCTTTCCATTTCAGAAATGGCGGGCTTCGCCTCCGTTTCCAACTTCAACCGGCATTTTCACGCGGTGATCCACATGACGCCCCGGGAATACCGCAACCAGATGCTTTTTGCCCGCCAAAAGGAAGGGACCGATGTCCGCCATACCATCCTGGAATTCTCCGGCTGGATGGAACCGGAAAGCGATCCCCTCTAATATTCCTGCGAAACAGTTCAGCAGAGCCGGACTGTTTCGCTTTTTTCATTCATCCTTATAATACTCCGCCAGCGCTTCCTTTACGGCATAATAAGCCGGCTTGGGACGGCACTGCGTATCCACAATCCCCCAGTAACACTCGGCCGGACAGTCAGAGGCGCCGCAATGATAACAGTGATAGGCATCCCTCCAACAGAACATAAAGGACCCCAGACAATGAGGATGCTGCGCAAAAATCCTGTGGCCCCTTCTGAAATAATCCGCCTGAACCTCCGGGGTATGCCCGCCCTTCGCCTCATGAAACCACTTCTTCACATAGCATACCTCAGGAAGTCCCTTGGGCACCAGCGCCGGATCCGGCATTTCCTCCGCCAGCTCCCCGGCTGAGGAGTACCCCCATTCATTGGCCAGTACCGGAAGCCGGTATCTTTCATACAGCGCGTCCAGCACCCCAATCCAGTTTTCCGCATCCCCGGGCTGCCAGGAACCAAAATACTGATCCACGCCCATATAATAAAAAGAATGCCCTTCCCGATACACCAAATCCGCAATTCTCACCGCATTCTCATTATAGCAGGAAATATTGATACCACACCTGGCTTCCGGATTGCCCCGCCTGATTCCTTCCGCACATGCCCTGGCGGTATCTGCAAGAATGTCATCCGGGTAGTCATTGGAAAATACGGGAATGTCGATTTCATTCATACACTGCCAGTAAATCCCCGCTGCCTCCCCCAAATCCTCACAGATAAACCGCATGCTTTCCCTCACATTTTCATAAAACTCTTCCGTCCCCTTCTTTCCCACGAACTCCGGGAAATGCTCATGCCAGCATGTTTTTCCCTCCTCTTCATCATAGGTGAAACCGCCCAGCGGCGGTGTCGCAGGCATTACCTGGAAGCCTTTGGCATGGGTATCACGGATTTCCTGCCTGGCTGCTATGTATTCCTCGCTTAATGTCCCGAACATCTCATCCTTCCAGGGAAAACAGATGTTTAACCGCATCCATTCCACCCCCAGCTCCTTTACCATGTCATATTCCCCATTTGTGTCATAAGCAAATACAATCCCTTTAATTTTTTCAGATGCCTTCATACCCCATTTTACCTCCATCCTCTTCAATCAGGCGCAGCCATGCCATTTCGGCTCCCCAGACTGCCGCCAGCTCCTTTTCCTTCCTTGCTTCCTGTTTTCTCCCCAGGCCCGTCAGCGCATAGAACCTGGCCGGATGAGCCTTCCTGTGATTTGCCTTTTTTATACTGTGCTCTCCCGGCAGATTGGAGACAAAGCCTCCAAAATAAGGAAGCCTGTCTTCCTCCTTTAATATGGCATCCGCTCCGTCCAGCATCGACAGATACAACGCCGCCGCTTCCCGCTCTTTTCCCAGCCGCCGCAGCGCACAGGCCGTATAAAAATCACTCTCATCCAGCCGTCCCGTCTGATGGGCCGCCGCCTTTTCGTACCAGGCAAAGGCTTCCCTTTCCTCTCCTGCTGCCTCCAGCGCTTTCGCCATATGGAAATATACTGCCGCTTCCCGTGCAGTTACACCGCGGCCCTCCTGATAATTTTCCGGATATTCCAGAGCCGTTTTATAAAAAGCAATGGCCCCGGCATAATCTTTTTCCCGGAAAGCCCGCCTTCCCAGCTGAATATAAGCAAGAATATGCGCTTTTACCAGGATACCCTCTCCGCCCTCATATGGGTTGAAAATACGGTTCTTCAAGTACGTCGCCGCCTTTTCCGGCATTCCCGCCTCATTATAAAGCACCAGCTGTTGATGATACAGATCCTCTCTTTTATAAACCAACTGAGGATATGCTTCAAGAAGCTCCAGCAGCTTTTCTACCGGAACACCTGATTCCCTGCGTATTTCCATAAGCTCCAGAAGATACCGCCCGTCCTGATGCATGGCAAAGGCCTTTTCCATTTCCCGCCTTGCTCCCACCTTGTCTTCAAATACCTCAAGCAGGGCAAGGGCCATACATCTGTGGGCCTGATGCAAACCGTCTTCCCTGGTAACAGACACTTCCCAGCATTTCACGCCTTCTTCGCGGTTATCCCTTCCATAGAATAAACAGCCAAGATAATATGCGCTTTTCCCTCCATCCTTTCTTTGCGCAAAGGCATATTGGAGAACACGCCTATCCATATCCGTATATGGAAAGCAGTAATCCGGGGACATCTCCCCCGCCTGTGTAAGGAAATCTACTGCTTTTGCTTCTTTCCCAAGACCTGCCGCCGCATATGCCCTGTAATAACAGTTCATCGGATCCGCAGGCGCAATCCGGCCCAGCTCCAGCACCTCCTGCCAGGCTCCCAGCTCCAGATATTCCGCCATCAGGACACGCCATGCCGTTTTTCTCTCACGCAGCACATTTTTCAGTCTATCCAGTGCTTCCTTTTCATCCTGCAGAAACCAGCTTTCCCCCAGCAGACCGTATCCGAGCGGATCCACGGCCAGCATATCGCGGACCACCTTCCCCGCTTCTTTGCTTCTTCCCGATTTCCGCAGTATAAAAGCCTTCAGGAAGGAAAGCTCCGGGCTTTCCCCATTCACTGTGAGCGCTTCCTTGATACAGGAAAGCGCATCTTCAAAACAACCCTTACGCACATAAAGCTTCGCCGCCTGTTTTAGTCCGGCTCCCTTATACCCATAATTCCAGGCTGCTTTCCGGTAAAAACGGATCGCTTCCTCCTCCTGCCCATCATTCTCCAGCGCCCAGGCATAATTAAAACAGCATTCCCCATCCCTGGGATTGGGGTTTCTGAGCATACTGCGTTTTACCGCTTTTTCAAAAAACGGAAGCGCCTTTTTGTAGTCCCCCTTTCTCATCCACAGAAGCCCCATTCCATTATTGCAGCGGATATCTCCGTTGTCCCGTCGCAGCGCTTCCCGATAATAATCTTCTGCCCGAAGCGTTACATGCCGGTACTGCTCCAAATGAAGCCCCTCCAGATACAGCTCCTCCTGCGTGGGTATCTCCTCCGGCTTCCGTGCCGGCCTGTGAGGCGCCGGTTTTTTCCGGCCCTGGAAAAAGGACGGCCCGAAGGTATAGGAAACCAGGGTTTTCCCCGATTCATCAAGAAGAAACAGCGATATATCCTTTTCCTGCGTCCCCTCCGCCGTTTCCAGGCTCCGCAGGCACGGCTGTCCCGGTTCCAGGAAAAGGCATTCCTCCAGAAGCCGCTCTCCCTTCACCTCCACACAGATTCTCGCCTGTTTGTGAACCGCAGTCACCTGAAAAGCAGCCTCCAGCCTTCTTCCGTTTAAAACAAAGCCCACAGCCCCATCCTTTTCCGCATTTTTCAGCCCCGGCATATGGGCGGTGGCATACCAGGTCTGCTCAAAGGTCTTCGTTTCATCCGGTGCGATAAAGGAAAAATCCGGCTGGTTATCCGTATAGCAGCCCGTCATGATTTCCAGATAGGCGCCGTCCTCATCGGTCAGGTTACGGTGCCATACATCACCGAACTCCCTGCTTCCCCAGGTAAAAAACTTTTTGCCCACAGAAACGTTATGATCCGCCACATGCACTGTTCCCCGCTGTCTTCCGTGATCGAACCCGGCCATAAAATTATAATCTGAGTTCAGAATAAAAAAGGAGGCCGGAGAAGGAATATTTTTAAACCAGGTAATATCCGTTCCCTCACCGAAATCAGCTCTGGCAAATTCTCCCTTCACTACCGGGAATTCTGATACCGCATCCTTATAATGATAAGTAATGTAGTCAATATCCGGCGGAAACTGCAGCTGATAGTCCTCATTGGCATGCACTGCCAGATTGGCCCACCAGTGAAAAGTCTGCATGGCATTAGACGGATTATACAGCCTTGTTTTTACCGTCACATAGGATTTGTCCGGCCAGATGGTTACCCCCACCATCCCCTTCATGCCGAACAAAGGCTCATATTCTCCCATCCAGGCTGTCTGTGCTCCATCCTCCCCCTCTTCAATCACACAGTCCACAGGCATATACGTGGTAGGACGGTGATGCTGCGGCCAGTTGAATTCAATCCCCCCTGAAATCCATGCGCCGCACAGCCCTATCAAAGCTGGCTTAATCACCTGGTTTTTGTAGACGAAATTATAATCCAGCTTTTTATCGTAGCCTTCATATATCCGCCCTCCCAGTTCAGGCAGCACCGTCACCCGGATGAATTCATTTTCCAGCACAACAGCGTCATACTCCCTGTCCGTCTTCACGTTTTTAAAGGTATCGATCATGGGAATGGGATAAATGTTCCCCCGTGTCCCCTGATGATTCCTTACATCATAAAAATAGGGTGATCTCTCCGCCTCATCCATCTCATAGGTGGGAATCACAAGCTTTTGCCTGCAAATCATGCCTACCCCTCCCCTCTGCGCGCCGAAACGCGCATACGCATACATTTGTTATGCTTATATTGTAAAGGAGCCGGCGCATTTTTACAAATACACTGGCTCCTTTTTTCAGACAGTGCAAGCTATTACTGCTCTCTGTCCGCTTTTATTGCATTGTTCATATCAACAAGCTTGGCAACATCGTCGGCCTGAGCGAGGGCTTCATCATAGAAATACTGGAATACCTCATCCACATGATAATTTTTCTGCAGCTCCTCAATTATCTTTGTGCGGACGGCTTCAAATTCTTCATCACTCTTGGCTGCAACCGCAGTAACTACATTCTTGCCCACATAAGCATTGATTTCATTTACATACGATGCAATATCACCTTCCGGATCCCCAAAGGAAATATACATGCCGGCATCCGTAACAGGCGTTTCGGCGCGGTATACGTCAACCTGTGTTTCCTGTCCGTAATGGGAGATAAAATCCTTCACGGTATCGTTCATCTTTTTATCCAGCGCCTTCTGGGAGAACTGATACAGATCAATGGCAACACCATCGTCAGGATTAATTGTTCCGTTGCCGAAGCCGCAGAAATGATGGTAAACATTCACACCTGTTTCAGCGCCTAAGGCATCATCCTTGGTAACATTCAGATACTCATCCGTAGGTACCGGCTCTCCATCCTCTACATTCCAATAGGTGCCTTCCAGACCGTTCCATGCAGTTCTGGAGAAGTCATAGGTAGATAAGAAATCAAGCAAAGCAACGCATCTTTCCGGGTTCTCCGTATTGGCGTTTACCACATACTGTCTTTCACCGCGGTACATATTGCCGAATCTGTCTTCTGCATCACCACTCAGGCTGGGCAGGGAAATAAAAGCTTTCTGATTTCCTTCTGTCTTGTTGAATTCCAGATTGGCGTTTGCAGACATCCAGCCGGGTACGTTAAACATATATTTGCCGGCCTTCAGATTTTCTTCATAAATATCAGAGGTCATCGTAAAAGAGTCAGGGTCCAGCAGCCCTCTCTGGTTCGCTCTGTTATAAAAACGGACCGCTCTCCAGAAAATGCCTTCCGGATCAATCAGCTGATTGTTTTCCAGCGGTTTGGAATCCACTGTAGATACTCCCAGGACACGTCCGGTAGTTTCAATCAGGTTTACGCCCTCCTGAGGCCCAAGACCGAAGGTAAACACCCATTCACCCCAGCCCTGTCCTGCGCCGAACCATGCGCCGCAGCCATAGGTTTTCTGTCCGTCATCTGTTTCCGGCTCTGCCGCTACCATGGCTTCCATAACGTCCAGCAGATCCTCATCATAGGATTCCAGCTTGGGATAGCCGGCTTCTTTATAAACATCCCATCTGATATAGTGGCCGCAGGTAGGCACTGTGCCGTCATCCCATGACCCCTTGCACATTCCCCAAAGGTATGCGTTTCCGTCAGGGCTGTTGGCAGCCATTCTTTCAGCCTCAATCATCATTTTTCCTGCAGGGTCATTCATGGTATTCGGCGCGTACTCCTCCAGATAAGGCTCCAGATTCAGTGCGGATCCGGATTCCAGGAGCATGGGCAGCTGCTTGGTAGGATCGGATAACATGAAAATATCCGGCAAATCCCCATCCGCCATCATGGCCGACAGCTGGCTCGGCCAGTCCGCCTCCGTAACACCGGTCAGATACAGGTCGATGTTTAAAGTGTCCTCAATATACTTGCTGACGGGATCAGAACGCAGGCCATCCGCCTCCCCCCTTCCAACAAAGGCCACCACATCCAGGGCAACACGGTCCTCAAAATGTGGAATGATTACTCCTGAATCCGAGGCCTGTGCAGCCCCATCCGCAGTTTCTCCGGCAGCGCCCTCTTCAGCTGTTGTCTGTGCGGCTTCACTGGATGCCGGTGCAGGTTCGGCCGACGATTCATTGGAGGCGGAACCGCATGCCACAAGTCCGCCGAGCATGGTGACGGTAACTGTCATGGCAAGCACTTTTTTAAGTAAGTTCTTTTTCATATTCTCTCCTTCCTTTTCAGGCTGCTTTAAGCGCCCAAATCTCTTACTTTATTTAATTTCATTTTTGCAATGCGGAATCATCGCAGCAATGAAAGTAAGATCCTGTCATCCCTTTACGGCACCCAGCATAATTCCTTTGGTAAAAAACCGCTGCATATAGGGATATACACATAAAATCGGCACCACCGTAATAAAGCTCATTGCCATGCGAAGCGTAGTTGAGGTTACCTTGACAGCCGCACCTGCGGCAGCGCCGGCTCCGGTAGTGGAAACCACATTGGACTGCAGCTTGGTATACAGCAGGTACTGCAGGCAGTGAAGATTGGCCGCCTTCCTGCCCTGCATGAAGAACATGTCATCCGACCAGGTATTCCACTGATTTACCGCTGCAAACACGACGATACAGGCCAGAATCGGCTTGGCCAGAGGCAGTATAATCCGGAAAAAGACCTTTACCAGCCCCGCGCCGTCCATCTCCGCCGATTCCACCAGTTCCGATGGTATGGATTCAATATAAGTCTTAATCAGAATGATAAAATATGCCTGAACCGCATAAGGCAGTATGTATACAAGAAAATTATTTTTCAGTCCGATATTGCTGATTAACAGATAGTAAGGGATAAATCCTGCGTTCACATACATGGTCACTATGAAAAAACGGTACAGCAGCTTTCTGCAGGGCAAATCCCTGTTTGCCAGCAGGTATGCCGCAAAGCTGCAGCACAGCAGCGTAAGCAGCGTTCCAAGTATCGTACGGGCAAAGGCGATGCCGATACTGGAGGTCAGGCCCGGAATTTCCAGCAGATTCGTATAGGCCTCTGTGGAAAACTCCTGTGGAATAATGTACACCCCGCGGTTGACAGCCGCCGGAGAAGACCATGAGTTAATAAATATATACCACAGCGGATAAACACATATTAAAGTAAACAATCCAAGAATAATGGCATTTATTATGCCGGCAAAGGTAATCCTGTTTTTCTTTTTACTCATATTGCAACTTCCTTTCTTCCTTGCTTCCCATCGTCAGTGTCAGAATATGGACTCTCCCCTCAGTCTCTTGGAAGCCCAATTGGCAAATGACAGAAGGATAATGCTGACAACGGATTTAAAGATACCCATGGCAGTGGCAAGGGAATACTCCATATTTTTAATACCCATACGATATACATAAGTATCAAATACCTCCAGCTTATCCCAGGTCATGCCGTTTCCCAGCAGCCAGTACTGGTCGAAACCATTGGAAAGCATGTTGGAAATTGCCAGCAGCAGCAGTACAAAGAAGGTGGATAACAGTCCGGGAACGGTAACATGTACTATTTTCTGCCAGGTATTGGCGCCATCCACATCCGCCGCCTGATACAGCTCCTGATCAATTGATGTAATGGCCGACAGATAAATAATTGCATTGTAGCCCAGCGTCTTCCATGCTCCAATCGCCACCTGTATCAGCCATGCATGCTTTGCGTTTGTCAGCGGATTAACCGGCTCTTTGACTAATCCCAGTCCCATCAATATGTTGTTCAGAGCGCTGCTTTCCGAGGACAGGAGCATAAATACAATGGAATACACCAACACCCAGGAAATAAAGTTCGGTATGGAGGTACCAGTCTGTACCATCTTTGCATATTTCTTATTCTTCAGCTGCGAAATAGCTATGGCGAAAATTGCCGGCAACACAGAACAACAGATGTTCAAAAAAGAAATGCAAAGCGTATTACGCATTACATTCAGAAAATCCCTGGGGTTAGCCACGATTTTCTGAAAATATTTTAAGCCTACGAAATCAGAATCAAAAACGGAAACGCCAGGCTTAAAATCAACGAATGCATAGCTCCAGCCCAGAAGCGGTGCATAATTAAATATCAATACAAATACCATAAAGGGCAGTAGCAGCAATACCAACCGTATCTTCTTCAGCTGCCTACCCGTCAATTGTTTTTTACTCTTTTCCATTGCCTGTGCCATACGCAGTCCGCTCCTTTCTCCTCTTCCAATGTAACCGGTTTCGCATGAGTGCTTTTAAAAAGGTCCCGAAAAAAGTAACCTTCCTGTCATGACCAGATATTGCATTGTCATTTTTTCACTTATATGCTCTGTACAATTTCCTGTTTTATCACTTTTTACTCAAATAGCATTTTGCAAAATACACCAGTTTTGTTTATATCGCTTTAATTTGTTTATGTTACATAATATTTTTTGTGCGTTTTATCTATATGTATTATCTTATATTTACCAAGCTCTTTCATCCACTTTTTTGTCAAATAACTGTGCAGTTTTAACCATATTAACAGAATGGTTTTTTTATGCTATACTGTCCATATGTGCAATATGACTTAATATCAACAGAAAGGAGGCAATTATGCCGCTAAAAAAACCAAAACCGGTTGTTGAATATCGGAACTATTATCTTCCTTCCAGCTTTCCGGTTCTTCTGCTTACCGGAAGCAACTGGACAATATCTGACATCCGCAGCGAAAATCTGCACTTTCATAATTGCCTTGAAATCGGGATCTGCCATTCTCACGACGGCACCTTGGAATTTTATAACGGACTGAGCATTCCTTTTTCTGCAGGAGATATAACCTGCATACCCAGAAATATCCCTCATACTACCTATTCGTCTCCCTCCGTTAAAAGCAGATGGTCCTATCTGTTTTTTGACCAGCGTCAGCTTTTCAGGGATATCCTGCCTCCTGATTTCAGTTTTAATATGATACATGATGATATTCATAAATATCTGATACCTAACGGTGCTTCTTCCCGCATCCCGCTCCTTGCACAGGCATCCATTGAAGAACTCTCCGCAGAAAAGCCCGACCATCAACTGATAAAAAGCTATCTGTTCGCCCTGTACATGGAAATTATCCGTTTCCAGGATAAATATGCTGTAAATTATAATGTAGAAAATACCCCCCCCCTGGCAAAATCCACCAATATCCGGCATTAGCTCACTCAGTATTACGCCGGCGCTGGACTTTATCGAAGATAACTACATGAACAAGTTTCCTGTCGATAAGCTTTCGGAACTATGCCATATGAGCCCTACCCATTTCCGAAGAAGCTTTCAGGCTGTTATGCATACCAGTCCCCTGAATTACCTGAATACTATCCGGATTATGAATGCCTGCAACCTGCTTCGTAACACAAACCATACGATTCTCAATATTTCTGTTATGACAGGCTTCAGTACGCTGAGTAATTTCAACCGGCATTTTAATGAAATGATGAAGGTCTCCCCCAAAGAATACCGGAAGCAGACTCTGCAGGGTCGAAAACCCGGCGAAGTCCCCTCCATTATCGAATATTCCGGATGGATGGAACCGGATTAAGCACTTGTGCAGCGTATAAATGTCACGGTCGTTAATAAACGCAAAAAGGCATCCGCCAACGGAATTTTCTTCCGCGGCGGATGCCTCTTTTTTTAGGAAAGCAAAATGCTCTCTGCTATTTTTATTCCATAGCCGGCAGAACCGGCCTGTGGAAATATGGATTTGACTTATACAAGCTCCAGAACAACTTCCATTGCTCCGTCGCCCTTTCTCTGGCCAATCTTGATGATACGTGTATAACCGCCCTTGCGGTCAGCATACTTGGGAGCGATTTCATCAAAAATCTTAGCAGGCATATCAACCTTCTTGGTACCTTTCTTACGTCCGGCTGCAGTTGTCGGAACTTCGGTAATAGGGTACAGAACTTTCAGCATCTGTCTTCTGGCATGAAGTCTGCTGGGCATATCCTTCTTGATTTCCTTCTCCACCTCATCGTATACGGTAACCTTCTTGCCGTCTACAACTTCCTTTACTCTCTTGCCGTCTTTGTCTTTTCTGGCAACCTTGGCAGTAACCTTAACGGTTTCGTAGTTATCTCTTTCCTTTACGCCCATTGCAATGATGCCTTCAGCGATCTTGCGAACTTCTTTAGCTCTTGCTTCAGTGGTAACGATTTTTCCGTGATATAACAGATTGGTTACCTGGTTTCTCAGCAGAGCCTTTCTCTGATCTGAGGTTTTTCCTAATTTTCTGTACTTTGCCATTTTTCTATTCTCTCTTTCATTCTTGGTACATCCGGCCACGCTCTTTGGACTTACTTACCGAATGCTGTGTAAAGCCAAAGCCACCCTGCGGACAGCTTTGACCGCCAATCATGTGACAGGCATCCTGAAGGATGCCGTGACGCCTACCGTGCCGTTCGGACTTACCGGGAAACGCCGGAACTTTTATTCAGAATTATGCATTCACGTCATCGCTGGGGTTCAGCTGAAGACCGAGTTCCTTTAATTTAGCAAGAACCTCTTCCAGAGACTTGCGGCCCAGGTTACGAACCTTCATCATATCTTCAGAAGTCTTGTTAGTTAATTCTTCTACCGTATTGATACCAGCACGCTTTAAGCAGTTATAGGAACGAACGGACAGCTCAAGCTCGTCAATGCTCATTTCCAATACTTTTTCTTTCTCATCATCTTCTTTTTCCACCATAACCTCTGCGGTCTTGGCGTTTTCAGAAAGGTCGATGAAAAGGCTTAAATGTTCGCTGAGTACTTTTGCAGCAAGGCTGACAGCTTCGTCCGGAGCCAGAGTGCCATTGGTATAAACATCCAGTGTCAGTTTATCAAAGTCAGTTACCTGACCAACACGGGTATTGGCTACAGTCATGTTTACTCTTTCTACCGGGGTATAGATGGAATCAACAGCGATTACGCCGATAGGCAGGTCTTCGCTCTTGTTCTTCTCTGCGCTGACATATCCACGTCCCTTGGTAATGGTCAGTTCCATGTACAGCTTGCTTTCCTTGCCGCCGCTTAAGGTAGCAATTACCAGGTCGGGATTAAGAATCTCAATATCCTGGTCTGCCTGAATATCTGAAGCCCGGACAACACCTTCGCCCTCGTATTCGATATAAGCGGTCTTAGGTTCATTGGTTTCGCTGTTATTCTTGATTGCCAGACTCTTGATGTTCATGATGATTTCAGTCACATCTTCCTTGACACCAGGAATAGAGCTGAATTCATGCAGCACGCCTTCAATCTTGACCTGGCTCACAGCCGCACCCGGCAGGGAAGAAAGCATGATTCTTCTCAGTGAATTGCCAAGGGTGATACCGTAACCTCTTTCCAGCGGTTCTACAACGAATTTGCCGTATTTCTTGTCCTCAGAGATTTCAGCAACCTCGATATTGGGTCTTTCAAAATCAAACACTGCAAATACCCTCCTTTACGAACGAAAAGTTTCTTAATTGAAACGTTCACGCCAGTTACAAGAAATTACTTGGAATACAATTCGACGATAAGCATTTCGTCTACAGGTACATCAATCATTTCCCTGGTCGGAAGTTCCTTAATCGTTCCTTTGAAGTTTTCCTGATCTACATCCATCCACTCCGGAACAAGTCTTCCTGCTGTAACTTCGAGGATATCTTTATATCTCTGCATTCCTTTTGCTTTTTCCTTGATTTCAACCACATCGCCTGCTTTTACCAGGTAAGAAGGAATGTTGATGCACTTTCCGTTTACCAGTACATGCTTGTGATCTACTACCTGTCTAGCTTCTCTTCTGGTTCTTGCAAAGCCCATTCTGAAAACAACGCTGTCCAGTCTGCTCTCAAGAAGAGTCATCAGGTTTTCACCTGTCATACCCTTCATTTTGTCGGCTTTCTTATAGTAGTTTCTGAAAGGTTTTTCCAGAACGCCGTAAATGAATTTGGCTTTCTGTTTTTCTCTCAGCTGTGTGCCGTATTCGCTGACCTTCTTACCAGCTCTTGCGCTGGTTCTGTTGGACTTTTTATCGTATCCCAGGTACATGGGTTCAAGACCAAGGGTTCTGCATCTTTTTAAAACAGGGGTTCTGTTTACTGCCATTTAAAATTTCCTCCAAATATTGTTTACAGTACGCTCCGCCGGTCCTGCCGGCGAAAAGCCGTTTCCTCATGAAACAGCCTCACTCACTGTGCCGTACTTTCTTCCAACGTTTTCTCAATTTATTATTTACGCAACCATCCGTTCCCGGATGAAAATCACAAAATGCTGATTAAACTCTACGACGCTTGGGCGGGCGGCATCCGTTGTGGGGAACGGGAGTAACATCCTTAATGCTGGTTACTTCCAGACCACATGCAGAGAGTGCACGGATAGCAGCTTCACGTCCTGAACCAGGACCCTTTACAAAAACGTCCACAGTCTTCAGGCCGTGCGGAATAGCAGCCTTTGCAGCAGTTTCTGCAGCCATCTGTGCTGCGTACGGAGTAGATTTCCTTGAACCTCTAAATCCCAGACCGCCGGCGCTTGCCCAGCTTAAAGCATTTCCTTCAGTATCTGTCAGGGTAACAATTGTGTTATTGAAAGATGACTGAATATGTGCCTGTCCGCGTTCAACGTTTTTTCTGACACGTTTCTTTGTTACTTTTTTCGCAACTTTCTTAGCCATTTAAACTAACCTACTTTCCTCAATAAATTGATATTATTTCTTCTTGTTTGCAACCGTTCTCTTAGGACCTTTTCTTGTTCTGGCATTGTTCTTGGTATTCTGGCCGCGAACCGGAAGTCCTTTTCTGTGACGGATACCCCTATAGCATCCGATTTCCTGTAATCTCTTGATGTTCAGAGCGATTTCTCTTCTCAGATCACCTTCAACAGTCATTGTTTCATCAATAACAGCGCTGAGTCTCTTTACCTCATCGTCTGTCAGTTCCCTTACACGGGTGTCAGGGTTGACATTTGCCTTTTCGCAGATTTTTGTTGCGCTCGGTCTACCGATACCATAGATATAGGTAAGTCCGATTTCCACACGTTTTTCTCTTGGTAAGTCAATACCTGCAATACGAGCCATTTACGTTTCCTCCGTTTTCTTTCGCGCAATTCCCACCCGGAAGGCTCCGGGCCGCGCGTTTCTTCACTGCGCAGTCAAATAACCGGTCTTTATTTCCGCAGCCGGCAGCTCTGAACCATCCCTGGCTCCGCCCTCCGCCGCGGTCGTCAAATCCCTGCAGGCTTCCGCATATACCATCAGATATCTGCATTCCCTTAAAGTTCTTCAACTAAGTATTTAACGCGCAACGAGCACATGGCAGACTATCCCCTTCCACGTTCCACACGCTTCCGAGTGTATCACACCCTGTGCATACTAAAAAATAGTTACTAATTGACTGGGGTACTCCCATGAATCTCCCTTCCGGCGATAACCAAAAGCTCCCGTCAGCCATTTCTGGCCTCCAACAACTCTCTCTATCTCTCCCGGGAATCCAATAGGAAAAACAAAGCAAATCGGAGATTTGTTTTGTTTTTCGAGCGACTGCCCCGCAGTCGCTTACCCAGCCGGACATCCATCCGGCCTTTCCGATACTCCGGTATTCTCACGAATACTGAGGACGCTGTGCATCCTAATTTTCGGTATCAAAAAGTAATCTCCCGTAAACCCATGTAAGATTTTCTGCGGCTCTGCCGAAACATCGCCGCATCCCAACACGAATTGTCTTACGTTCAATTATCTACAAGCACCTTTTTTATAATTGGTGCTGATGCCGCCTGAATGGAGCGACAAGGATCAACCCTGTCTCTGTTTGTGCTTCGGGTTCTCGCAGATGATTCTGATAGCACCCTTTCTCTTGATGACTTTGCATTTTTCGCAAATCGGTTTTACTGATGATCTAACTTTCATGTTAAACCTCCTTTCAAAAAAGACCGTTTTAAATTATAACATGGGGCAACGGTTTATGCAAGCTGTTTTCACGAAATTAACCCGGTTTTTCCTGAAAAATCCGGTAATTTCCTGACAGCCGGCTGTAAGGACCTGAAACTCATTCATTCCAGTGTCCGGTTACACGGATTATTTATCTCTCCAGATAATACGTCCTTTGGACAGATCATAAGGAGAAAGCTCCAGAGTCACTTTATCACCGGGAAGGATACGGATAAAATTCTGTCTTAATTTTCCGCTGATATGTGCAAGCACTCTGTGTCCATTCTCCAACTCCACCTGGAACATGGTGTTGGGCAGCTTTTCAACTACGGTTCCTTCGATTTCAATTACATCTGCTTTTGACATATTTTGCTTCCTTTCTGTTTACAATCATTATCAATTTACTCAGGTTTCATTCTGCGGTTAAAAAGCTCTATCCTCTCTCTGATTTGAGTGTCGGCCCAGGCAGGATTTTGAAAGAAGCGTTCCAGCTCTTCTTCGGAAACACCTTTGTGTATCACCTGAATATGCCTTCGGTTCTTCTTCTTCGGATTCAGCAGACCGCGTTTACGTCCGTCCGCCAGATATACCGTATCCTGCTCTTCCTTTACAATCAGATAAAGCTTATCTTTGTCATGCCCCGCTTTTGAGAGCGCCAGTTTTCCAGTCATAGATTTCCTCATTTCAGCAGATTGTGAGAATCTCCGGCTCGCCTTCCGTTATCAGAATTGTATTCTCATAATGGGCGGAAAGGGAACCATCCCTGGTCACAACAGTCCATCCGTCATCCAGAAACTCCACCGGCCAGCCGCCCATATTGATCATGGGCTCTATTGCCAGAGTCATGCCGGCCTGCAGTCTTACGCCCCTGCGTTTCTGCCTGAAATTGGGGATCTGAGGATCCTCATGAAGCTGGGTGCCAATGCCATGACCAACTAAATCACGGACAATCCCATACCCAAATCCGCTCACATAATCATCAATCGCTTCGGATATATCATGAAGGTGGTTTCCTGCTTTCGCGAGTTTAATTCCTTCAAAAAAGCTCTGCCTGGTCACCTCAATCAGCTTTTTGGCATCTTCGCTGATATTGCCCACCGCATGGGTTCTTGCCGCATCGGAATGATACCCCTTGTAAATAAGTCCCGCATCCAGGCTGACAATGTCACCCTCCTCCAGGATATGGTTCCTGTTGGGGATTCCATGTACCACCTCATTGTTGACCGATACACAGATAGACGCCGGATACCCGTTGTAATTCAGAAAGTTGGGTGTACAGCCGTAGCTGCGTATTAATTTCTCGCCCAGCATATCAATGTCCAGCGTGGAAATGCCGGGACGGATAAAAGCACCGAGTTCTTCGTGGACCTCTGCCAGTATCCTTCCGGCCTCCCGCATAAATTCAATTTCTCTTGCAGATTTAATGGTCACTGCCATACAAATAACCTCCGAAGGCCGCTATCCTTAACCAAGGATTTTTACAATTGCATCAAAGACTTCTTCCATCGGAAGAGTGCCGTCAACTGTTCTCAGCACACCTTTGCCTGTATAATACTCAATCAGAGGCTGTGTCTGCTCATGATAAACCTTAAGACGGTTCTTTACTGTCTCAGGCTGATCATCATCCCTCAGCACCAGTTCGCTGCCGCATACATCGCAGATACCTTCTTTTTTGGGCGGTATGTTCACAATGTGGTAGGTAGCGCCGCAGTTAAGGCATGCACGTCTGCCGGACATTCTTCTGATAATATTCTCGTCGGGTACATCCACGTCAACTGCAAAATCAACGCTGTCACCCAGCTTGGTCAGTTCCTTGTCAAGAACCTCAGCCTGAGGAATCGTTCTCGGGAATCCATCCAGAACATAACCGTTTTTGCAGTCATCCTGGGCAACTCTGTCCAGAAGAAGGCGTACGGTGAGTTCATCCGGAACAAGGAGTCCCTTATCCATATATTCCTTGGCCTCTTTACCAAGCTCGGTACCATTTTTAATATTAGCCCTGAAAATATCTCCTGTTGAGATATGGGGAACGCCGTATTTTTCAGCAATCAGTTTCGCCTGAGTTCCTTTTCCGGCGCCAGGAGCACCTAACATAATAATTTTCATAGCATTTTCTCCACTTTGAGGACGCGTTTCTCCGGTAACTGTTTCTTGCCTGTACAGTTACCTCCTCTGTTCTATATCGCATTTTGGGACAAAACAAATGTTCTGTCCCAATTACCATTAGTATATATGATTAGTCATTCAAAAAGCCTTTGTAGTTACGCACAAGCATCAGGGATTCAATCTGCTTTAATGTTTCAAGAACTACGCTGACAACGATGATAAGGCTCGTTCCGCCAAAGGAAACGCTTGCGCCGAAGATACCGTTGAATACAAAGGGCAGTACACAGACAATTGTCAGGCCGCATGCACCGATGAAAATAATGTAGTTCAGGATTCTGTTCAGATAATCACTGGTGGGCTTGCCGGGCCTGATACCGGGAATGAATCCGCCCTGCTTCTTCATATTGTTTGCAATCTCAAGGGGATTGAAGGTAATCGATGTATAGAAATAAGCAAAAAAGATTACCAGAACAATATATACAACAAGGCCGATAGAATATACCGGCTCACTGGGCTTGCACCAGCTGCTTGAGCTTAATCCCTTCAGGATATGGCTCCATACGCCTGTTCCCTTATAGCCCAAAAGCTGAGCGATAATTACCGGGAACTGCATGATGGAGGATGCAAAAATTACGGGGATAACGCCTGCAGTATTCACCTTCAGCGGGATATTGGAGGACTGGCCGCCCACCATTTTCCTTCCCTGAACCTTCTTTGCATACTGGACCGGGATTTTCCGGGTTGCATCATTCAGGATTATAACCAGAATAACCATGGCAACAATAATAGCCAGAATGATAAGAGCCGCTAAAACAGCGGTTGCCACAGGTTTGCCCTTTACAAACTGATTATAAAGGCTTGCCAGATCCTGAGGCATTCTGGATACAATGTTGATGGTCAGGACTATTGAAATACCGTTGCCCACACCATTTTCCGTAATTCTCTCACCAATCCACATCAGGAATGCACTTCCTGCTGTAAGGGCAGCGATAACAGTAATTACGTTCAATGCATTGAAGTCTTCCAGCAGTCCGCTTCTGCCGAAGCCGATTGCCATAGCGGTTGATTCAATCAAAGCCAGACCAACAGTAACATATCTGGTGATTGCGGTCAGCTTCTTACGGCCGTCCTCACCGTCCTTCTGCATTTCTTCCAGCTTAGGGATGGCAATGGTTAAGAGCTGTATAATGATGGAGGATGTAATATACGGCGTAATGTTCAGGGCGAACAATGACATGTTCAGGAAAGAACCGCCGGTAAACGCATCAAAAAAATTGAATGCGTCACCGGTCTGCGCCGCAAACCATCTGGAAAAATAAGTTCTGTCAACCCCAGGCACAGGCAGCTGTGATCCTAAGCGGATCACAACCAGCATGGCGAAGGTGTAGAAAATCTTCTTCCGGAGCTCTTTCATTTTAAATGCATTTTTAAGTGTTGTAAGCATTACATCACCTCTGCTGTTCCACCAAGTGCTTCGATTTTTTCTTTTGCGGATGCGCTGAACGCATCAGCCTTAACATCGAGCTTTTTGGTCAATTCTCCGTTTCCGAGGATTTTTACTCCATCTTTGGGATTTTTAACAATGCCCTTTTCAATTAAGGTTTCTACGGTAACGGTAGTTCCGTCCTCAAAAACCTCCAGAGCGCTTAAGTTAATGCCTACGATAACCTTAGAGTTTCTGTTAGTGAAGCCTCTCTTGGGAATACGTCTGTATAAAGGCATCTGACCGCCTTCAAAGCCCGGCCTGGGAGCTCCTGAACGAGCTTTCTGACCTTTATGTCCCTTACCAGCTGTTTTGCCGTTTCCTGAACCATGGCCACGGCCTCTTCTGAAGTTATCGCTGTGCTTGGAACCTTCTGCAGGCTGTAAGTTTGATAATTCCATTCCTGACACCTCCTGTTCTTACGCTTCTTCTACTTTGAGCATGTAACCGACCTGCTGAATCATGCCTCTTATGGATTCATTGTCGGGCAGCTCAACTGTTTTGTGCATTTTGGTAAGTCCCATTGCCTTTACGGTAGCTTTATGCTTCGGAACCGCACCGATAGGGGACTTTACCAACGTGATTTTTAAAGTTTTCTCTGCCATTTTAAATTTCCTCCTTAAGCCATGATTTCGTCAACAGATTTACCACGGTTAGCTGCTACTTCTTCAGGAGTCTTTAACTGGCTTAAGCCTTCGATGGTAGCAAGTACGACGTTCTGCTTGTTATTGGATCCAAGAGATTTCGTACGGATATTTTTAATACCTGCAAGCTCGCATACGTTACGAACAGGGCCGCCGGCGATAACACCGGTACCATCAGGAGCTTTCTTGAGAAGAACGGTTGCAGAACCGAACTTGCCCAGGAAGTCATGGGTAATACTGTTGTTTTCATCCAGTGCAACGCTTACCAGATTCTTGGCAGCGTCTTCTTTTCCTTTGCGGATAGCTTCCGGAATTTCAGTTGCTTTTCCAAGGCCTACACCTACGTGTCCCGCGCCGTCGCCTACTACGACTAAAGCTGTGAAACGGAAGTTACGACCACCCTTTACAACCTTAGTTACACGTTTGATGGAAACTACTTTTTCAGTGAGTTCCAGATTGCTTGTGTCAATGATTGTATGTCTCATTTACGATGTGTTCTCCCTTCCTAGAATTCCAGGCCAGCTTCTCTGGCCGCATCAGCTAATGCTGCGATCTTACCCTGGTATATAAAGCCGCCTCTGTCAAAGACAACCGCTTTGATTCCTTTTTCCAGAGCCCTCTTTGCAATTACAGTTCCCAGGTATGCTGCCGCATCAACGTTATTGGTTTTTTCCAGTTCAGCCTTTACGTCTTTTTCAACGGTGGAGGCTGCAACAAGTGTATTTCCAACTGTATCGTCGATAATTTGAGCATACATATGATTATTGCTTCTGAACACAGCAAGACGCGGTCTTTCAGCAGTGCCGCTAAAACGGTTACGCAGTTTTCTATGCTTGTTCAAACGAACTTCTTGTCTTGATTTCTTACTAACCATTTTTACACTCTCCTTATCTATTTCTTACCAGTCTTACCAACTTTACGTCTGATTGTTTCATCAGCATACTTGATACCCTTGCCCTTGTAAGGTTCCGGTCTTCTCTTGTCTCTGATTTCAGCTGCGAATTGGCCAACTTTTTCTTTATCGATACCTTTTACGATGATGATGTTCTGTCCTTCCATCACTGTTTCAATGCCTTCGGGATCTTCCATCTCCACCGGGTGGGAATAACCTAAAGATAAGGTTAATTTATTGCCGGACTTTGCTGCTCTGTAACCTACACCGTTTACTTCCAGCTTCTTCTCGTAGCCCTGGGTAACACCAACAACCATGTTGTTGATCAGTGTTCTGGTCAGACCATGCAGGGATTTCATTTTCTTTAAATCATTAGGTCTGGAAACCACGATTTCGGTTCCTTCCATCTTGATTTCCATCTCAGCAGGGAGCACTCTTTCAAGTGTGCCCTTGGGACCTTTTACAGTCACTTTATTATTTTCTGCAATCTCTACAGTAACGCCTGCAGGAACTGCGATTGGCATTCTTCCTATACGTGACATGCCCGTACCTCCTATAATTTATTCAAAGCCAGCCCAGCATCCGGTTGATTACCAAACGAATGCCAGTACCTCGCCGCCTACCTGAAGTTCTCTTGCTTTCTTGTCTGTGATAACGCCCTGGTTGGTAGAGATGATAGCAATACCAAGTCCGCCCAGTACCTTGGGAAGTTCTTCCTTGCCTGCGTATACGCGGAGACCGGGTTTGGAAATTCTCTTTAAGCCTGTGATGATCTTATGGTTCTTGTCTTCACCATATTTCAGGGTGATATGGATGGTCTTGAAAGCACCGTCATCCAGAATGTCATATTTCTTGATATATCCCTCGTCCAGCAGAATCTGCGCGATAGCCAGTTTCATTTTGGATGAAGGTACATCTACTGTATCATGTTTTGCAGTATTTGCATTACGGATTCTTGTAAGCATATCTGCAATCGGATCGCTCATTGTCATTTGAATTGCCTCCTTCTTACCAACTTGCTTTCTTTACGCCGGGGATCTGTCCTTTATATGCCAGTTCACGGAAGCAGATTCTGCAGATTCCGTATTTTCTTAACACTGAATGTGGACGACCACAGATTTTGCAACGAGTATATTCTCTTGTGGAGAATTTAGGTTTGCGCTGCTGTTTAATCTTCATTGCTGTCTTAGCCATGAATGAACCTCCTTATTTCTCAAAAGGCATGTTGAATAATCTCAGTAATTCACGTGCCTCTTCGTCAGTCTTTGCAGTAGTAACGATGATAACGTCCATACCTCTTACTTTCTCTACCTTATCGTATTCGATTTCGGGGAAAATAAGCTGTTCCTTGATGCCCAGTGCGTAGTTTCCTCTTCCGTCGAATGCATCAGGGTTTACACCTCTGAAGTCACGTACACGGGGAAGCGCAAGGTTTACAAGACGGTCAAGAAAATCATACATTTTCTCACCACGGAGGGTTGTTTTACATCCGATTGCCATACCTTCTCTGATTTTGAAGTTAGCGATGGAGTTTTTAGCCCTTGTAAGTACTACATGCTGTCCTGTGATTGTTTCAAGGTCCTTCACGGCAGATTCCAGAGCCTTTGCATTATCTTTTGCTTCGCCAACACCCATGTTGATGACGATTTTATCCAGCTTCGGAACTTCCATAACATTTTTATATCCGAACTTTTTGGTCATTGCTTCTACAATCGTATCATTGTATAAGTCTTTCAGTCTACTCACGTTTACGGCCTCCTTCCTTAGAATTAATCAATTACGTCGCCGGTTGATTTAGCGAAACGTACTTTCTTGTCATTTTCAACTTTGAAACCGATTCTGGTCGGTTTTCCTTTGTAAACGTACATTACGTTCGATACATCAAGCGCAGCTTCTTTTTGAATAATTCCGCCGTTCTGGTTTGCAGCAGACGGTTTTGCATGCTTTGTTACCATGTTCACGCCTTCAACAACCACTTTGCCGTTCTTCTTATCTACGGAAAGAACTTTTCCTTCTTTGTCCTTATCCTTACCAGCGATTACTTTAACGGTATCGCCCTTCTTAATTTTCATTGTCGACATAAGGCACCTCCTATAATACTTCGGGAGCCAGAGATACAATTTTCATAAACTGTTTCTCACGAAGCTCTCTTGCTACCGGTCCAAAGATACGGGTTCCTCTGGGAGTCTTGTCATCTTTGATGATTACAGCAGCATTTTCGTCAAATTTGATATAAGAACCGTCTTTACGACGAGCGCCTTTTACAGTACGTACAACAACAGCTTTTACTACGTCGCCTTTTTTTACAACGCCGCCTGGTGTTGCATCTTTGACGCTGGCAACGATAACATCGCCGATATTCGCATACCTTCTTGTAGAGCCACCCATAACTCTGATGCACAGGAGCTCTTTTGCACCGGTATTATCAGCAACTTTCAATCTGCTTTCCTGTTGAATCATGCTAATTCTCCTTCCGCCAGGTTCACCCCTGATTTAGCTGGGCGCAGAACCTGTATTCCTATTATTGCAAACGTTTGAATTAACGTTAATTATTTTGCTCTTTCAATGATTTCCACAAGTCTCCATCTCTTGTCTTTGGACAGAGGTCTTGTTTCCATTACTTTAACGGTATCGCCGATGTTGCAATCGTTGTTCTCGTCATGAGCTTTCAGCTTGTAGGTTCTCTTAACGATTTTACCATAAAGAGGGTGTCTTACATGGTCTTCTACAGCAACAACGATAGTTTTCTGCATTTTATTACTAACGACTTTACCAGTACGTGTTTTTCTCAGATTTCTTTCTTCCACGTCGATGTGCTCCTTTCTGGAATGTTAACGGCTTACTGAGCAGCCTTGGCTTTTTCAGTAATGAGGGTCTGGATTCTTGCGATATTCTTCCGAACCTCTTTGATTCTTGCCGTGTTATCAAGCTGATTTGTTGCGTTCTGGAATCTCAAATTGAAAAGTTCTTTTTTAGCATTTACCAGTTCCTGTGCTAAATCAGCGTCGGATTTTTTCTTTAAATCTTCAACAAACTGTTTAGTTTTCATTTGATACACCGCCTTCCAAATCTGCTTTAGAAACAACTTTACATTTACATGGAAGCTTATGCATAGCAAGACGTAATGCTTCTTTTGCGGATTCCTCAGGAACACCTGCAATTTCAAACATTACACGTCCGGGCTTAACAACCGCTACCCAGTATTCCAGAGTACCTTTACCGGAACCCATACGTGTTTCTGCTGGTTTTGCTGTTACTGGTTTGTCAGGGAAAATCTTAATCCATACCTTACCACTACGCTTTGTATAACGTGTCAGCGCGATACGGGCTGCTTCAATCTGATTGGACTTGATCCAGCACGGCTCTGTTGCTACCAGACCGTACTCACCATAAGTAATGGTGTTGCCGCGCATTGCTTTGCCTGCCATAGAACCGCGGAACTGTTTACGACGTTTAACTCTTTTAGGCATTAACATTATTTATCGCTCCCTTCCTTGTTTCCTTTCGCAGGAAGTATTTCGCCCTTGTAGATCCATACTTTGACACCAACTTTACCGTATGTGGTATCTGCTTCTGCAAATCCATAATCGATATCAGCTCTCAGTGTCTGAAGCGGGATGGTTCCTTCACTGTAGAATTCGGTACGAGCCATATCAGCTCCGCCAAGACGGCCTGCACATGCAGCCTTGATACCCAGCGCGCCGGCCTTCATGGTTCTGCCCATGCAGGATTTCATAGCTCTTCTGAAAGACACACGGTTTTCCAGCTGCTGAGCGATGTTCTCTGCAACCAGCTGTGCATCCCTGTCAGGTCTCTTGATTTCTTTGATGTCAACAAGAACCTTTTTGTCTGTCAGCTTGGACAGCTCTTTCTTGGTAACCTCGATTTCCGCACCGCCCTTACCGATAACAACACCCGGCTTCGCAGTGTAGATGATAACCTTTACTCTGTCGGATGCTCTTTCGATTTCAATCTTGGAAACACCGGCACTGTAAAGTTTTTTCTTTAAATATTTTCTGATATTGTAATCTTCTACTAAAAAGTCTGAAAACTCAGCGTCCGCATACCATCTGGAATCCCAATCTTTGATGACGCCGACTCTTAAGCCATGAGGATTAACTTTCTGTCCCATATTTTCTCCTTTCACGTTTGCCCCGTCCGGGACAATTCCTTCCTCGGATTATTTCTCATCCAGCACTAAGGTGATGTGGCTCATTCTCTTTTCGATTCTGTAAGCCCTTCCCTGTGCTCTGGGGTGTACTCTCTTCATTGTGGGTCCCTTATTTGCATAACACTGCGCAACATACAGGTTGTCTTTGTTCATACCGTTGTTGTTTTCTGCGTTTGCAATTGCAGATTCGAGTAATTTCTTAATCAGGCTGGATGCATATCTGGGATTGTATTCCAGGATAGCCAGTGCTGTCGTAACGTCTTTGCCTCTGATGGCATCCAGTACGAAGCATGCTTTCTGTACAGAAACCCTTGCGTAAGATAACTTTGCAGAAGGTCTTGTATCTTTATTTGCATTTCTTTCTCTCTTAATTTGAGTTCTGTGTCCTCTTGCCATGGATAAAACCTCCTTTCAATTATCTCAGTTTGGATTTCTTTTCGTCTTTTCCATGTCCTCTATAGGTTCTGGTTGCTACAAACTCTCCGAGCTTATGTCCAACCATATCTTCTGTTACATATACAGGCACATGTTTTCTTCCGTCATGGACAGCAATTGTGTGTCCAACAAAGGACGGGAAGATTGTGGAACGGCGGGACCAGGTTTTGATAACCTGTTTCTGTCCGGCAGCGTTCAGTGCATCTACTTTTTTGAGGATGCTTGCGTCAGCAAACGGTCCTTTTTTCAGTGATCTAGCCATTGATTCTTTCCTCCTTATTTAATAGCCTTACCGTCTCTTCTTCTTACAATCAGCTTGTTGGACGCTTTTTTCTTCTTACGTGTCTTCAAGCCGAGTGCAGGTTTGCCCCAAGGAGTACTCGGGCCCGGACGGCCGATACCGGTCTTACCTTCACCACCACCATGAGGATGGTCGTTAGGGTTCATGACGGAACCGCGGACTGTCGGGCGGATGCCCATGTGACGCTTACGTCCTGCTTTACCGATGTTGATCAGGTTGTGGTCTCCGTTGCCTACAACACCTACGGTTGCGCGGCAGATTACGGGCACCATTCTCATTTCACCGGAGGGAAGTCTCAATGTTGCATATTTTCCTTCTTTAGCCATCAGCTGTGCGCCGTTTCCAGCGGAACGAACCAGCTGACCGCCCTTGCCGGGATATAATTCAACGTTGTGTACCTGAGTACCAACAGGAATTTCAGATAAAGGAAGGCAGTTTCCGATTCTTACTTCTGCGTGAGGGCCATTCATGATTTTCATGCCATCCTTCAGTCCTTCAGGAGCAAGGATGTAAGCCTTCTCACCGTCTGCATAGCAGATTAATGCGATGTTAGCAGTTCTGTTCGGGTCGTATTCGATGCCGACTACAGTTGCAGGGACATCATCTTTGTATCTCTTGAAATCTATTATTCTGTATTTTCTTCTGTTTCCGCCGCCGCGATGTCTCACGGTAATCTTGCCCTGATTGTTACGGCCTGCATTCTTATTCAGAGAAACGCAAAGGCTCTTCTCAGGAGTGGACTTTGTAATCTCAGAGAAATCAGAACCAGTCATATTTCTTCTGGAAGGTGTATATGGGTTATATGTCTTAATTCCCATGATTTTTTCTCCTTTTCTTCATCATTTATTGTCGTGCTTGATTTGCACTTAAGCGGAGGCCGGAGCGGTTAAACCGTACCGTGTGTCTCCTGATGCAAGTACAGAAACGTGCCTGCACCCGCGCTTCTTACAGACCGGCGAAGATTTCGATATCTTTGCTTTCTGCTGTCAGCTGAACGATTGCTTTCTTGGTCTTGGCAGTTTTGCCCACTACCATGCCGCGTCTTCTGTTCTTGCCTTCGCAGTTCTGTGTGTTTACGCTCTTAACCTTGGTTCCTTCGAACATTTTTTCCACAGCTTCTTTAATCTGGGATTTGGTTGCTTCGGGATGAACAAGGAAAGTATATTTCTTATCTCCCATACCAGCCATACTCTTCTCAGTGATGACGGGTTTGAGGATGACATCATAATATTTTACGTCAGCCATTATGCGTACACCTCCTCGATAGTCTTAACAGCATCCTTGGTAAGAACTACGGTGCCGGCTTTCATTATATCATATACATTCAGTGTGCTTGTCAGAGTTGTATTGACTTTAGCCAGGTTCTTAGCGCTCATTACCACGTTCTTGTCATTTTCATTGATAACAACAAGGCCTTTTACAACCTTCAGGTTATCCATAACCTGCTTGAAGTCCTTAGTCTTGATTTCATCAAATTTCAGTTCATCTACAACGATGAGTTTGTTTTCCTGTACTCTGCTTGTTAATGCAGATTTGAGAGCCGCTCTCTTTTCCTTCTTGTTCAGCTTGAAGGAATAGTCTCTCGGAACGGGAGCAAATACCACACCGCCGCCGGTCCACTGGGGAGCTCTTGTTGAACCCTGTCTTGCATGACCGGTCCCTTTCTGTCTCCAAGGTTTTCTTCCGCCGCCGGAAACTTCAGAACGGGTCTTCGCTTTCTGTGTTCCCTGACGCTTATTGGCAAGCTGCTGAACGACTGCCATGTGTACCAGGTGTTCATTTACTTCAACGCCGAATACTGCATCGCTTAAGTCGATTGTTCCGACTTCCTTGCCTTCCATATTATAAACAGCTACGTTAGCCATTGTTAGTTCCTCCTTTCACCCCTAATTTAAGCATCCATTCTTGTGGTTTCTTTGATTGTTACCATTGCTTTCTTAGGGCCCGGTACTGCGCCTTTCACCAAAAGCAGATTCTTTTCTGCGTCAACCCTTACAACTTCCAGGTTCTGAACTGTAACCTTTACGCAGCCCATATGTCCAGGCATTCCTTTTCCTTTGAATACACGGCTCGGTGAGGAGCATGCACCATTGGAACCCTGATGACGGTGGAATTTGGAACCGTGAGCCATGGGGCCTCTGTGCTGGCCATGTCTCTTGATGGCGCCCTGGAATCCTTTACCTTTGGAAACAGCAGTTGCATCCACTTTATCTCCGGCAGCAAAGATATCAGCTTTGATTTCCTGAGCCAGTGCATATTCGGACGCATTGTCAAATTTGAATTCCCTTACATATCTCTTGCAGGAAACTCCGGCTTTATCGAAGTGGCCTTTTTCAGCCTTGTTAACACCATGTCTGTGAATAACTTCTTTCTTACCGCCCTTGTCTTTGTTGACAATCTTTTCTTTCTTGTCTACGAATCCAACCTGTACTGCGCTGTAACCGTCGTTCTCAACTGTCTTAATCTGGGTTACCACACAGGGGCCGGCCTGAAGTACGGTTACCGGAATCAGGGAACCATCTTCATTGAAAATCTGAGTCATTCCGACTTTGGTAGCTAAAATCGCTTTGTTCATGATTTTTACCTCCTTGTTGTCTACATAGCGGAACAGCGTCTATCCCCCAGTTCTGCCCTCACCTTTAATACTTTATAAAGAAGAAGGATGAAGTCCTGCGAAATAAGACATTGTTCATACGTCTTTGTAGAGGTTTCGTTGTGTTGAATTATTTGGTTTTCATTTTGATGTCGATGTAAACACCGGCAGGCATTTCCAGTCTCTGAAGAGCATCTACCGTCTTGTTGGTAGGAGCTATGATGTCGATCAGTCTCTTGTGGGTTCTCTGCTCGAACTGTTCTCTGGAGTCTTTGTACTTGTGTACGGCTCTCAGAATTGTAACAACTTCCTTCTTAGTAGGAAGCGGTACAGGTCCGCTCACCTGTGCTCCGTTCTTCTTGACTGTTTCGATGATTTTCTTGGCAGACGCATCAACCAGCTGATGGTCATAAGCTTTCAATGTAATTCTCATTACCTGATTTGCCATAAAAAAAGTCGCCTCCTTTTCGCACTTTTTGTTGAAGTACGACAAGCGGTGACTGTACACTCTCCCGTGTGTGTCCTAATTGTTAACGTGTTTAAACGCTTTGCGACTATCGGAACCTCATCAAGTTCCATTTGGACTTTTCACTCGGTTGTTTCTGTTTATTAACAGACTTCATTGCTTGTACAGTGACTTGTCGTCAGTTTCCTAACTTGACATTCGCTCCACGGAAAACCTGCCACAGTGGGCAGCAACCTCACGCTTCATTGCTATCATGTCACAGCATTTGTTATTATACTGATATTCTGCCAAAGATGCAAGCTTTTTTTCTAAAAAAATCAAGTTTTTTTCGTTGATGACAAGAATTATGTTTTTTTGTGCAAAAACCGGAGGAAAAAGGCATTTCTGCCCCTTTCCTCCGGAGGTTTTCCGCCGCAAAAATACCCTTATCAGCGGCGGCTGCTCTTACTAAGCCTGGATTTTGGCGGCCTTCCCCGCGCGTCATTCGGATAATTCTGGTTCGGGCCGCAGCGTCTTTCTTCCTATATAAAAGGAAATGTAAAAACTAATCCGTTGCCCGGTTCGTCTGCGTCCCCCTGATTATCAGCAGCACAATAATGAGCAGGGCCAGTCCGATGGGAAGCGTAATCCACGCATTCTGTACAAAGCCAGCCAGCAGGTACGTCACAAAAGAGACTGCGGCCACAGTGATAACATAAGGAAGCTGGGTGGTCACATGATTCACATGATCGCACTGCGCTCCTGCCGAAGCCATAATCGTGGTATCCGATATGGGCGAGCAGTGATCGCCGCACACTGCCCCCGCCATACAAGCGGCAATGGAGATTATCATCAGCTTCGGATCGGATTTTTCAAAAACAGCGACAACAATGGGGATCAGGATTCCGAAGGTCCCCCAGCTTGTCCCTGTAGCGAAGGCAAGGAAACAACCTACCAGGAAAATGATGGCCGGAAGCAGGTTCATCAGGCCTCCCGCTGCCTTCTCCATCGCGGCCGCAACGAAAGCCGCCGCACCCAGGCTGTCCGTCATCGCTTTCAGCGTCCATGCGAAGGTCAGTATCAGGATGGCAGGCACCATAGCCTTAAAGCCGTTCGGCAGGCATGCCATGCAGTCCGTAAAGCCCAGCACTCTGCGTACGCAGTAAAAAAGGATGGTGAGCACCATGGCAAAGAAGCTTCCCAGAGCAAGGCCCACCGAAGCATCACTGTTGGAAAAAGCCGTGACGAAATCAGCGCCGGAGAAGAAACCGCCAGTATAAATCATCCCCACAATACAGCAGATAATCAGCACAAGAATGGGTACTACCAGATCCACCACACGGCCTCTGGGATTTGCAGTTTCCACTTCCACCTCTTTTTCATCCTTTTTCCCGGAAGAAAAAAGATCTCCGTTCTGCGCATTTTTTTCATGAGCTGCCATCGGTCCGAAATCAAACTTCATCACCACCAGGCAGACCATCATGGCAATCGTCAGAAGCGCATAAAAATTATAGGGAATCGCCTGAATGAAAATGGAAAATCCATCCTCTCCTTCCACAAAGCCCGTTACCGCTGCGGCCCAGGAGGAGATCGGCGCTATGATGCAGACAGGTGCAGCCGTTGCATCAATGAGATACGCCAGTTTCGAGCGGGATACATTATGTCTGTCCGTTACCGGGCGCATTACGCTTCCCACTGTCAGGCAGTTAAAATAATCATCGATAAAAATCAAAACGCCCAAAACAATTGTAGCCAGCTGCGCACCGGCCCGGCTCCTGATTTTTTCTTTTGCCCAGCGTCCGAAAGCCGCCGATCCTCCTGCCCGGTTCATCAGGCTAACCATGGCGCCCAGAATAACAAGGAACATCAGAATGCCCACATTATAGCCGTCAGACAGCACCGCAACAAATCCATCCTGAAAAATATGGGTAACCGTGCCCTCAAACCGGAATCCTGAATAAAAAAGGCCGCCTACAAGAATCCCTATAAAAAGAGAGCTGTAAACCTCCTTGGTAATCAGGGCCAGGACAATTGCCACTACGGGCGGAATCAATGATGCAACAGTGGCATACAATGCAGGCTCGGGCGCATCCGTTCCCGCAGCCAGCACGGTCACAGAGCAGAAGGCCGCCAGCAGGAATATCAGCCCCAGCCCTCCGGCCAGTTTCTTTCCATGTCTTTTCATATATAAAATCCTCTCTTTCCCCTCAGCCGCTTTGTGCAGCTATTTTACGTACGCAAAAAAAGAACCGTGAACATAAGGCTGTGCGCACTCCCATTCACGGTTCCTGTCCTGATCTTTTCGGCAGTAAATTACAGATAGCGCTCCACATCCTTGTGACAGTCCGCAGCATATTCTGCTACGCCCCAGAAAAGCTTCCCCGGACCGGGAAACAATTCTTCGGCGGTCTTTCCTTTCCCATATGGACGGCTGTCCTGTTCCTTTGCCCAAATGGTACTGATAAAGCCCGCGCCTCTATCATATCTATTCTATTTTCTGTACGTATACTGGCATTTTACCACCCTTGTCTGTAAAAAACAAGATAAAACCTCATTTTTCCACAGGCGGTGGTTGCAGACCACAATTCATTCGTGTATAGTGTTATCAGATACTGTCCGGGCAGGATTTTATTTTTGCCCGGTCATGGATGACAGAGAAATATTATTACGAAAAGGAATGGAGCAAACATATGTGGAAAGCTGAAAACTGGAAGGATTATGAGGTGCTGGATACCGGAAACGGTGAAAAGCTGGAGCGTTGGGGGGATTACCTGCTTGTCCGCCCGGATCCTCAGGTAATCTGGAATTCTCCCCGCAGGCACCCGGGCTGGTCAAAAAAGAACGGACATTATCACCGCAGCAGCAAGGGCGGCGGCGAATGGGAATTTTTTAATCTTCCCCAGGAATGGAGCATCCATTACCGTGATCTCACCTTCCGGCTGAAGCCATTTAGTTTCAAGCATACTGGATTATTTCCCGAACAGGCGGTAAACTGGGACTGGTTTTCGGACATCATCCGTAAGTCCGGCCGGCCTTTGAAGGTTCTGAATCTGTTCGCCTATACCGGAGGCGCAACGCTCAGTGCCGCTAAAGCCGGGGCCAGCGTCACCCACGTGGACGCGTCCAAGGGCATGGTTTCCTGGGCAAAGGAAAATGCGGCGGCCTCCGGTCTTTCAGATGCTCCCATCCGCTGGCTGGTAGACGATTGTGTCAAATTCGTGGAACGTGAAATCCGCCGAGGGAACACTTATGACGGCATAATTATGGATCCTCCCTCCTACGGAAGAGGCCCTAAAGGGGAAATCTGGAAAATCGAAGAGAGCATATTCCCTTTTGTACAGCTGTGCACCCAGCTGCTGTCCAGGGACGCCCGTTTCTTTCTTATAAATTCCTACACTACCGGCCTGCAGCCCGCCGTATTGTCCTATATGATGAATCTGTGTATCGTCCCGGTTCTGGGAGGACATGTGGATGCGGAAGAAATCGGCCTTCCGGTAACGGAAAGCGGCCTGATTCTTCCCTGCGGCGCATCAGGGCGCTGGAACAGCTGAAGGCTGCAGCTTTAAAAGGCTGTAACATAATTGCCGGATTGGTTAAACCAATCCGGCAATTACACCTGCTACTATGACCATATATAAAATAAATCCAAGTGCGGCCACCACCGCTGTCCAAATCAGCGCCGCCTTGCAGAAATTAGCTTTGCTACGGTTTTCCGTCGTGCCAAAGCCCCATATAAAAAGCATGATGATATTCACACAGGGAATGGCAAGCACAAGCAAGGTGAGAACCCAGTCGGATACCTTCATCGGCGGTTCCGGAGCCTCCTGGCTGATAGGAGCAATCGGCGCTCCCTGATAAGGACTTTCCTGATAGGCTCCGCCATACGGATAACCGTTTTGCCCATTTGGACGGCCATAACCGTTTCCGTTCCCATATACATTCGCATTCGTATATGTATTATTGGGCGCGCCATTGCCGCCCTGCTGAAAGAAATTGGGATTCTGATAGGTATTGGCGTTCTGGTTTCCATAGGAGGGTCCGTTCTGATAACCGACAGAATTCTGATAACCAGTAGGATTCTGGTAACCAGCAGGATTCTGGTAACCAGCCTGGCTCTGATACATATTGGTGCCATAACGGATATTGGCATCCTGATAACCGCTTCCGTTCTGTCCGGCCGCATTCTGATATACGTTATTATTGCTGCCTCCGGTATTCTGAAATGCATTATCCGTTCCCGCATTTCCCTGACTGCCAATGGCCTCTTCCGCCGTCTTCCAAGCTGACGGCCCCTGCGTCGCAGACTCCTGCGCTGTTTTTTCCTGCGCCATACCTTCCTGTGCTGCCGCATCCACTGCCGTCGGCATATCTTCCTGAGTCGCCGTATCCCCGGCCGCCGGCATACCTTCCTGAGCTGCTGCATCCTCGGCCGCCGGCATACCTTCCTGAGCCGCCATATCCC